>JAUWJS010000179.1 GCA_030607575.1 Candidatus Heimdallarchaeota archaeon
CTCAACTAATCTTGTAAGAAGTGATGTTCCAAGTCCCTGACGCCAATAATCAGGTAAAATTGCTATATTGATGTTGCAGAGATGTTTATTGGTTTCATATTCAGGTGATGTATCTAATGTAGCACCAAATCCACCCCAACCAATTATCTTGTCATCTGGAGTTTTAACCAAATATCGTGTAGATAAATAGTGAGGTTGATCTAATTTTAGTCGTTGAATAATTGCTTCTCTATTTGGTAGAGGGTCATCTGGATTGTGAAATTTGAAATTAGCTTCAGTAAATTCGAAGTATGGTTCCCAGAAATCTTCTGAAACTTCTTTGGGTTCGAATTCTTCTATTTTAGATTCCATAATTATTACATTTTGATAACCTTTTATAAGAGATGCGAAAAAATAGAATGGCTTAAAACCTAGTTTTTTAAGCAGAGAATAAATAGATGAATCTAAATGAGGGTTAAGAAAAACCACTATAGAAAGACTGTTTTATTTCTGTTCTTCTTAATGTTTCTATTCACTGGTTTCCTTCTCAATCCTGCAGATATTTTAGCCGAAGACAGCTACCCATCAAATGTTATTTTATTTATAGGAGATGGAATGGGTTTAGAACAAATATATTTTGGACAATTAGTTGAATATGGTTTAACAGCTACCTCAAGTATTCTTTCTTTTCCTTACAACACTACTGTTTCAACACTTAATTTAGAAGGTACTACAACAGATTCTGCAGCAGCTGCAACAGCTATAAGCACAGGTGTAAAAACCCTAAATGGTCGTATAGCTACCAACTGGAATACTAAAATGGATCTAACAACAATTCTCGAAATAGCTCAACAAAATGGATATGCAACAGGACTTGTAGCAACTTGTCATTTAACCCATGCAACACCAGCGGCATTTGCAGCTCATGACTCAAGCAGAGGTCATTATCAAGCTATAGCAGAGGATTTTTCTCAAGCCAATGTTTCAGTTATGCTTGGGGGAGGGTTTGGAGAAAATTATATTGGTAATTACATCTCGGATTTTGAAGACCAAGGGTATGAATATATCATGAATAGAACAGCTCTTGAAAGTGTAACTGATACTCCTGTATTAGGCTTATTTTCAAGTGAATCTTTTCCTCCTCTTAATACTATGTTGGAAAATTCAACTATTCCTACTTTGAGTGAAATGACCATTAAAGCAGTAGATTTACTTAATGCCACAAATCAACCATTTTTCCTAATGGTTGAAGGATCTCAGATAGATTGGGCAGGGCACGATAATGACCAAATATATCTTGCTCATCAAATTATTGAATTTGAAAAAGCAGTTAGTTATGTTAAAACGCTAGCAGAACAAAATTCAGATTGGCAAGTTCTAGTAACAGCAGATCATGAAACTGGAGGATTATCAGTAGAGGATTATTCTTTTCAAACTGGAATTCCTTTAGAAACTGATTCTTTTACAGAAAAGCAAGATAAACGAACAGCTAGAGCACAAGAAATAGAAGTAGATTGGAGTACTTTGGGGCATACCAATACAAGAATAATTCTGGCTGGGATGGGACCATATACAGAACAAATACAAAATGCTGATCATCATATTGATACTTTCTCAATAATGCGTCAAGCAATTGATGGAGAAACAGAACCAGTTGATAGTGGTTATTACAAGGGTTTTCTGCCTATTTATGTTAGGTATCTTATCAGTTTGTCTAGTGCAGCAATAATCGGTTCTACATCATATGTGATAATTAAAAGGATAATTAGGAATAGAAAGAGAAAAACTTGACATCGTGACCTTTCTCATATCTTATACTTCTAGTCTGTATGAATGTCTGTATCAATTAAGGGGAAAATGGCTCTAGTTGATTTTTCTTATGTAAATAATGTTTCTGATTGTTGTAGGTTTCTGATTTTCTCTTTTTCCCTTTTCTTTAAACTTATTAACTAGAAACATTCCTATGTACATTCAGAACTGTAATTGATAATTAATATCAAAAGCATAAGGTGATGGTTATTGTTTAAAAAAATCAAAGATAAAACTCCTAAAACCCCTGAAGTGGAAGTACCTAAGAATCCTATAGATGAAGGAATGACTTCAGAAATCAAACAGGTCATCGAGAATTATATTCCTCCTTTTATACAAGATTACGAAGAAAAAATGCAAGAACTTGTTAGAGAAAAGTATAAGAAAATTGCTAAGCTCAAAATGGAACAGGAGATGGAGAAGAAAAAGAAAGAAGAAGAAACTGACGATGAAAAGAAGAATGATATTCAAGTGACAATCGAAGCACTTGAGGTAGAAATAAGCGGTAGAATAGTCGAACTTGAACATGATAATCTGAATATTGAAACTCTTAAAGAGCTTGGAATGGACCATATTAAAGGTGCTATAACCAAAGTTATCATGGGCGCAGTAGGATCAAAAATTGAGGAAAAACTACCTTCTAAGGAATCTATTAGAGAAAAAGCAATGGAACTTGCAGAGAAAGCTATTGAGAAAATGGTAGATGAAGCGGTTTCTAGAATAGAAGATCAAATCAGTAATATGATAGCAAAACTCTTAGTAGAAGAAAAGGAAGTTGCTGAAGCTGTTGAAGCAATTGTTGAAGAAGTAACTGAAATTGCAGATGAAGTGACAGAATTCGTGGAAGAAGTGTCTGAAGAAGTTGAGGTTTCTAAGGAATTTGTTAAAGAAACGGTGACAGAGGTTATAGAAGAAGCTTCTGAGGTTGTAGAAACAGATGTTATTGAACCTGTTGTAGAAGCTGTTGAAGATGTAGTCGATTTTGTTGAAGCAGTTGTTTTTGAACCCACTGTAGAAACTGTAGTAGAACCTGTTGAAGAAACCGTTCAAGAGATATTTGAGGATTCTGTGATAGATGTCGTTGAAGAAAGAGTAGTAGATCTAGTTAAGATTAAGAACGATATTGTAGATGCTACACTAACTAAGTATAGATCAAGAATTGAAGCAAAATTACCATCTGATGAGCAAACTCAAGGGAAGGCCTTAGAACTATTCAGACAAAGGATAGAAGAAATCGTTGATGAGGTAATTGCTCGAAAGAAAAAGTAAACTAGAGAGGAATATTCACTCCTTTAATCATTTTTTTGACTAAAATAACACAAAAAAGAGAAGAAAAAAGGATTAAATTAGATAGAAGAGATTAATTACGTCTTCATCCCATTCTTGAGGTCTATCATTTCTACCCTTATGTGGATAATATGAGTATGCCCAATCGAAGTTACCTTCCATATCTAAGTGCCCACTTCCTCCTTGAAGTAAACCAGCATCTA
>JAUWJS010000165.1 GCA_030607575.1 Candidatus Heimdallarchaeota archaeon
GGAGGATTGTTTTTATCATAGAGTTTTTTTCCAGAGTAGATTACACTATCATCAAAAAGAGGTACTCTATCTTCTAACATAATTTTACTATAATGTTCCCAATTCTTCTCAAACAACTCTTCCTGAGATTTAATATCCATTCTTACTCCAATAAACAAATGGTTCTTTGTTGATAATTCTTCCTATGAGAAATTAAAGAATAGAAAAAAAGGTTTAAAAAGAAAGAGAAAGTAGAACGAGTGTAACCAAAAGGATGCCACCATAGCTCAGTCTGGTGGAGCAATCGGCTGTTAACCGATCGGTCGCAAGTTCAAATCTTGCTGGTGGCGCCACCCTTTCTACAATTTTTATCGATTTTAAATATGAAACTAATTATTATATTTTGAATTCCTTTGTCTCAACAAAACCTAGAATCCAAATCTACAGTCATTCGTACTTATAGGATGGGTATTAGATTTGATGGAACAAAAGAGGAAAAGAGAACTCAGGAAAAAGAAGCTAACCTAAGAGTTAAAGGACTACAAATTCAGCAAGATGATATTTATCATTATGAATCTGCTATAGAAACTGCTTTGAATATTGCTAGGACTCAACCTAAACAACAAAGCAAATTTGCTGTAAAGGCAATCCAGAAAGCAAAACAGAATTATTCTAATATTGCTGATAGTGCATACTATTGGTTATATTTAGCATCTAAAGGAACAGTTGATAGAGAAAAGAAAGTAGCAGAAATTATGAAGTTACTTTTGAATTGGGATGATCAGGCTGTTGAGTGGTTTATTTTTGGAAGATCCCCTAGAGTAGAAAATACTTTGATTTATAGATGGAAATTGAAAAGATTATATGTAATTAATTTAATATCAAGTACTAGATGGCAAATCGATAAGTTTTGCACACCTGATATCAAATTTAATTCTTTTCTTCCATTAGTTACACAGCAAGAGGTTGAAGATAATATTCATGCGTTTTGTACATTAAAAAGTCAAGAGAAACAAACTAAAAATGTTTCAGATAAAGCTAGGAGATTTATCAAAAGAATAGAGTTGGTTCATGATAACCTTTCTATTGTAGCACCATACCTAACATCTTGGATTAATGTTTCTCAAAAATCCCGTTGGAAAAGCTTGAAAAGACTGAGTAAAATAATCTCTGGTGTAATTGGACTGAAAAATGAAAACTTGTTCTCTGCTCTGAGAGCGATTATTGTTTTCGCACTCTCTCCTTATATTGAGAAGAATGTCTCTCGAATACTTCAGTACGTATCACCAGAACAAATAGTTAAACCACCCTTTATGAAGAATAGAAGAAGAAATATACCTATCATATTGTTAATGAATAAAGATCATGTGATTTTAAGACCAGGAAATTCCAGTCAAATGACTGAACTAGTAAAGAAGAATGGAATGTTTGATTTAGTCTTTATCCTAAAAAATCAACCTAGAATCTATGGAACATTAGTATTTTCATCGAAAGTTAGAAAATTTATTGAAAGAGGAGCCAAGATTAAAGTATTAATGGTGCAAAGTGGTCCTAAACCAGGTTGCAAATTAAGAATTTCAGTTATTCTTGAAGGACATTGCTCAATTTTTCTGTCTACAAAATTAACAGAAAATATTAGTAAGCAACTTAAAATTAAACAAACTGACGCTTTAGGATTAGATGTAAACAGATTAGGTGAATATGTTCTAGTTTTTTCAGTTAATGTAAAACAAACGAAGGAATTGAAAGAATTGATGAAAAGATACAACAGATTAAACACTCTTGAAATACCAAGATTAAGCGTTAGTCTGAAGAATTATGGTCGTCTCAAGCATTCTTATCGCTATGTAAAAGTTAGAGGAGAGCTTCAAAGAATATATAAGAAAAGAAATAATCTTCTGAAAGAAATAAAAAATTACGTTACACATTATATAGCTGCTGTACTTATTAAAAGCAAATGTAAGATTTTCTGTATTGAGGACTTTCGTATAGACCCTAGAGGTAAAAGAGGAGCTTTAGCAAAAGCTATTTACAGTATGCCGGATGATGAAAATATCTTTGAAAAAGCTATCTCAATAGCTTCCCTTATTCTAAAATACAATGTCTCTTTAATTTCCATCGATCCAAGAAGAACAAGTTCTCTCCATAATAATTGTGGTGGTATTCTTAAACGTACATCAAAATCATATGATATAGTCAAATGTAATAAATGTAGTAAACAAGTCAATACTCATACAAATGCTGCATTGAATATAAGAGATAAAGGTATGAAATATTATGATTCCCCCTTTCCGCATGCGAGGGGTATGGGTTAAAACCCATCAAGTCTATCTAAACTGTACAATTTAGATAGCTTCATAGCATTGCGATGGTAAGATTTGAACTATTCAATGTTTTTAATTTCTATGTTTTTATTATTTTGGTATAATTCTCATATAAAGTAATTATAATCAAGAACTTTAATTTGAAAATCTAGTGAGATCAAGAAAACAGGATTGATTCAACAATATTATCTGTTCGTGCTCTAGCTTTAAATATCTTCTAATCATTGTAAAAGTTGGCTGATTATGAAGAAAATTTCATTTCGAAAACAAATTATCGTTGGTGTTTTAATTGCATTTTTAATAGCGACGATAACAATTAGTTCTGTTTTTTTATGTGACTTTATTATTGATAAGAAATATGAATTTGAACAGGAGCATTACTTATGGAATTTTGACAATATAACTCTGTTTTCTTCACAATTAGAAGAGAGAAGTGAAATGATTTTGTATTTTTTTAGTCAAGTATTTACAATATCTAATGAGACATATTATAACCCTATTACTAATGAAACAATTATTCAAATAGAAGTTCATCCTTTTAGTATATTTTATGGTCAAAAATCCTCATATGCTATTTGGCATGATATGAAACAGGAGGAATGGCAGTACAAACTAGATGTTCTATCACCCACTTGGAAACAGAAACCCAATTTTGTAACAAACAGCAGTATATTCAAAACGATTATTTCAGCTTTAAAGGATGATTTAGTTCAAACTCAAAATTGGAGAAATGCAACTGGGGAAATCACAAGAGATAATGTAATGAATAGAACTGTGCTAGGTTTTGCTTATTACTTGGATTTTATATTTAATGATGGTTCACGTTTTGAATTTTGTTCACAAAATAATGAGGTCAAATTCTATTATATGCATTTCAAAGATTACTATGTTAATAATGATGGATCCTCTGGTTGGTATACTGATATCAATATTCCTGAAGAAACGTATAGGGGAAACCTCACAGGATTGTTTCCACAACATACAAATGTAATAAATGAGATTATTGAACAGTACTCAACCTAGGTTTAGCTTATGAATTTCGAAAAGACAGCTGAAATCGAATCTGCTCTTGAACATCTAACAACATTACGGGTGTATCTTTATCTTCGATATCACTTTGATAAATCATCTCAAAGCATTGGCATTAGAGAAACTCAAAATGCTTTGAAAATGAAGAGTCCTAGTATAGCTAAATGGCATATGGATAAACTTGAAATCGCAGGATTAGTTGATAAACTATCTTCAAACAGGTATGTTTTAACAGAACTAGGATTTAGTTTACAGCAACGAATTCCAGTCAAGCTCCCTGTTCAAATGGTAAAGGGTTTTTTTGTACCTAGAATTGTTCTTCTGATTGTATTTCTTATAGTTAGTTGCATTACTACTATTTCAATTTCGTTCTGGAATCCAGCTTTCGGAGCAGCTAATGGAATACTAACTTTGATTGTAGCATTAAGTCTGTTGATTTGGCATTTTAGAAATCTAAGAAAGGAAATGAAAGTTTTTGATATGAATACTGAAGAGACTTAAGATGATTCCTTTCATTGAATAAATAAACTTGGTTATACAATCTTATCTCAAACTGTTTTCAAAGTCTTTATTGGTTTTTCTTTTAATTTCCAGCGGCGCCACCCTCTTTCTTATTTGCGATTATTGTTTCAATTTTTTTGTGTTTTTATACTCTTTTCTTCATATCCTTCTGAAGCTAGCTTGCCTACTCTGCTTGGTGGTTCAGACGTTGCATTCTTCTTAATGATATGGCAAGCTTAGTAGAGCTAGCTTCCTTTTTCCATCTATCTTTATCCTGTTGTAATTGAGTGTTATCTTGATTTGCATATTGAATCCAAGGTTTTCAAGAAGATACTAATTTCTTCTATTGTATTGTAATGAACTAGACTAATTCTGATAATATTCTGTTTATTATAGATATCTTGAGCATATGAATAATAGTGACCTGCACGGGCAGCTATACCTCCTTCCTTCCATAGACGTTTAACTACTTCTTCTTCAGGAACGTTTTCTACTTCAAAAGAAAAAGTTGGGTCTCTTTCATCTAATCGATTTAGGTCAGTTAATCCGTATACTGTCACTTTTGGCATATCTAGCAAACCTGGGATGTCATCAAAACCAGTAAGGATGATTTTAGATAATTCTGTTTCGTATTGTTCTATTGCATCCATTGCAATCTTTAATGCACGCTTGTTATCA
>JAUWJS010000017.1 GCA_030607575.1 Candidatus Heimdallarchaeota archaeon
ACACATCGATGTAGATTTATGGCGAACAAAAATGCATAGAGATGAGTGGGGAATAAGAAAAGATGCTCAAAGGGCTCAAAAAGATAGACAATGGACTAGAGATATGGATCAAATTGGAACTGTTAAAGTTGCTGGAGAAGATTATGGTCTACTCGCAATCAGAGAAAATCTCTGGAAAAAAGAAGATCCCCTTGAGAGAAGATTTGTAATGAAACTCTTTTCACCAAGTGGTTATTGGCGAGGGAGCATTGAAAGATTACAAGGTGAAAGCTTTGCTAATTCTCATGCTACTGGAGAACCAAGTCCATCCTTTGTCTGTATATTCAAGCATACTCGTAATCTATATAGAATACGTAAATTAGCTCATTTCCCACGTTTTCAAGGTAAAATCTTTGGTTTTAGTTACTTAGATGAACATGATATTTTTCAGTCATTTGTTATTGATGATAAAAGACTTAGATTCGGATCTGATTGGGTAATAAAAAACATCCACAATAAAGTTATAGCAAAAATAAATGGAAAGTTCATGAATATTGGTGGAAGATTCAAAATCGATATTTTCGAAGAAAAACTAGCCAAAGATAAAACTTTCTACAACATGCTAATTCTATTCAGTTCAACTCTTAGATTCTACAGAAAAATAAAGAAGAACATAAAGAAATCACTCAAAGAATTGAAAATTTCAGATACAGAAGTAAAACTTGATGATAGTGAATCAAATCTCTATCTCAACCCAAGGAAGCTCTCAATTTAGCTTCTTTTCATTTTTCTTTTTACTCAAATGTTCAGATGTTTTAATTAAGCAGTCTTTTTATATTTAAAACCAGTATTTAAACTGGGGAAGAATAATGCCTACAGAAGTTAAGATATTCTTTAGAGTAGCTTTTGATCTTATTCTAGAATCAGATCAAAAACTAGACGATAGAGAATTATTAGCCTACTTAAAAGTTAATCCAAAGAAAGAAAAGGAATACAGGGCATTACCAATAAATTATTTCAAAATCATTCAAATTCTAGAAAAAAAGAATATTAAGATAAATTCATCCATTTTACAAGATACAAGCTTATCTCAAGTTTACCGTAGTAAATTCAAGGTGAAACTGGAGTTAAGAGAATATCAAGAGCAAGCTTTGGGGGAATTTTTACAAAATGATGGAAAAGGTATCATTGTTTTACCAACAGCAGCAGGTAAAACCATTATTGGATTGAAAGCTATTGAAAAGCTCAAGCAAAAAACGGTTATTATTGTTCCAACTAAAAACTTGTTATATCAATGGATAGAGCACTTGAAGAAATATTCTTCTCTTACTCGAAACATGATTGGTCAACTTGGAGACCAGATAAAAGAGATTAAAGAGATAACGGTAACAACTTATGATAGTGCAAGATTAAACATTAATCTATTAAGAAAAAATTTCAATTTTATCATTCTAGATGAAGCACACCATGCAGGAGCAAAAGAAACACTCAAAGTGCTCAAAGGCTTACCTTCAGCTTACCGTTTAGGACTAACCGCAACACCTGATCGATCTGATAGAGGAGAAGAACGGTTATACAAATTAATTGGGAGCCCAATTAAGGTTGCTAGTGTTTCAGATCTTTCAAAAAAAGGGTACGTAGCAGAATATGAACAAATGACTATAAAAGTACCTTTAGATGATGAAGAACGAAGGACCTACAATAAGCTCATGGCAACATATAGAGAGTATCTCAGAAAAAGGAACATTCAAATCAGAACTCCTAAAGATTATGAAAGATATCTCATTTTCAGAGTAAATCAAGACCATGAAGCAAAAGAGGCTTTAGATTCTCATCGCATGGCAAGAAATCTTGTTTTCTCATCAAAGGCAAAACTGAACAAAATCGAAGAAATTCTAGTAAAACATCAAGAGGATCATATCATTATTTTTTCAGAGTTTAATGATATGGTATATGATATCAGTAGAAGGCATTTAATTCCATCAATCACTCATGAAACAAAGAGTGCTGAGCGCATTGATATACTAAGAAAATTTAGTAAAGGAACTTACTCTAAGATAGTTACTGGTAAGGTTCTTGATGAGGGATGGGATTGTGGAAATGTAAATGTTGGAATAATAGTAAGTGGAACAGGACAAGCAAGGCAATTTATTCAACGATTAGGAAGAATTCTACGACCAAAGGAAGGAAAAGCTATCCTCTATGAGCTTGTTACACCAGAAAGTCTTGAGACTGGAACGGTCAGAAGAAGGAAACAAAGTGATGTGATCTAATGAGAATAGCTTTATCGGATTTGGAACATGAAATAAGAGGTACTGGAAACAATACAGTGTTTGTTCCAATTTTCTTACAAGCAGAAGAACGAAATAAAGTCCTTGCTTATATTCAATTTCTTGAAAAGAACTTAGGAAGAAAGAAATCAGAAGTTTTATTCGAAATTATTGAAGATCTTTTTCCATCATATAAAATAATCAAATCCCTAAATGTATCTTCTTTGAGGTTTTATTCTTACACTTCTAAATCAACTGACGAAATTATAGGAGTTGGAAAAACAAAAGAACCTAAGAAGACTGGTAGTGACATCACCTCTTTTATAGCCGATAGTGTTTCTAATAAAAACACCATTTCTAGTATGACTCCAGCTCAGTTTCGATCGAAAGTATATGAAACTGTTAACAAGAAACAAAATGGTTTTGTTCCCAATGAATTGAGAGAGAAATTAGTTAGCGAAATTGAACAGGATTTGGGAGTTCCTACCTCGACTCTTGACAAACTTCTGTATAGAGATATAGATTCAGAAAGAGTGCTTCTAAAAAATGAAAATATAAACCCTTTACAACTAATTAGATATTTCAATTATGACACAATTGAAACTATCTTGTGTTTTTCAATAGATTTTCAAATGCGAATAAAGAAATTACCAGGATATCTAGCAAAAAAACTCATTTATCTTTCAAAGAGGAATTATGTCTTTACTGACATTGTTCTTGAAGAAGATGGTTACAAAATTACTATTCACCCCCCCTTAGAACTTTATACCGAGCAGGGAGGATGGGGGAAGAACATCTCAAATGTCGCTACATATGCTCTACGAGTTTTATTGAGAGAAAAAATTGCTTTCCAAATTAATGCTGTTGTTAAACCAAGAAACAGAAAGGCAATGTTTTCACTTAACTCATCTGAATTACCAGTTCTTCCTACTTTTAAAGCAGATGAAGATGATGGAATCAATTTCAGGCCAGAAATAGATTCTAAGGTAGAACATCAATTCTTGAAATCTTGGAGAAATTATCATGGTTGGAAGGCAACTCCTGAACCTGAAGCTATAATTATCGGGAAAAAAATGTATGTCCCAGATTTTCTTTTACAGCGAGGGGAAAAAACACTTTATTTAGAGATTGTTGGTTTCTATACAACAAAATACATCTTGAAAAAGAAAAAACAGATGGAGGAGTTAGATAAAGTAGACATTCACATCATCTATGTAATTGATGAAAATCTTAAACCACATTTCACAGAAAAGAGAAAAATCAATCACATATTCTACACTGGAACAAAGATACCGAACAATGAATTAAGTCAACTACTAGAACAACATTATTCAGATTTTGAAGAGAGACTTCCTGTTTTTCAAGCGATAATAACAGAAGTAGGAAGGGAACTAGACAAGAATAAAAAAAGCATAACTCTCAATGATTTGGATACAAGATTCAATGCTTATTCAACAGATGAAACAATCAAGATACTCTCTTCCTCAGAGGTGGATAAAATATTCAAAGAATTTAACTTGATATTTTTAACAAGTTATGGATTGGTTCACTCTGAAGTTTTTGAGAATGTTCAGAAGCATATGAAATCTATTGGTAAGTCATCTCTTTTGGCTTTAAAAGACCAATTTCCTGATTTTAAAGAAGCTTTAATAGCAATTTGTCAGCACATAGGTTGTACTGTTAAATGGAAATCAATTGATAAAGTTGAAATTTCTTTGATTTAGAATCCTTTGAATGGGATTTCTTCCGAAAAATTCTTTTAAGCCAAATTTCATTTATAATCAATGCAAGACAAAATAGCAATTATAGGAGGGTCAGGAGTTTATAGGTTATTCAAAAAAGCCAAAAAAGTTTCTGTAAAAACTCCTTATGGTAAAGTAGATAATATAACTAAAGTCAAACATAAAGATCAAGAGATATTCTTCCTACCTAGACATGGACCTAAACATTCAGTTCCACCGCACTTAATTAACTATAGAGCAAACCTTTATGCTCTATATGAACTAGGAGTTTCTAGAATTTTTGCCACTAATGCTGTAGGTTCAATAGATACAAGTATTAATCCTGGAGATTTTGTTATTCCTGATCAGATAATTGATATGACTAAACATAGACTACTAACATATTATGACGGTCAAACAAAAATCAACTTTAGTGATGGAACCTCCAGACAAGGTGTTGTACATCTAGATTATACAAATCCTTATTGTCCAAAATTGAGAACACAATATATACGAGCTGTAGAAGAAATAGGGGAGATGGTAAATACAAAAGGAGTTCATGTTTGTGCAGATGGACCAAGATTTGAAACACCAGCTGAGATAATCATGTACCAAAAAATGGGAGGAACAGTAGTAGGGATGACTACTATTCCTGAAGCCATTCTAGCCAGAGAGCTAAAAATGTGTTATGCAACATTATGTTTGATCACAAATTATGGTGCAGGAATGCAAGAAAAAATTACACATGAAGAAGTTGTAAGACTTTTCAAGGAAAAAACAGACACAATCAAAGAAATAATGAAGAATATTATAGCACAAAAAATACTGGATATTAAGTGTGATTGCAAAGGTTAGTTGAAATCTCCCTTTAAATACTCAATAGAATATGGTTTAAATCAAAAATGTGCGTAAAAGTCCTTTAGATGCAACAGAGAACGATTTCAATAAACTTGAGATAAAAAACTTTTTAAATAGATGTTAATTAGTTGCCTCAATATATAAAGGATAGATGGGATAAAATGACACCAAAAGGAATAGATTATGGTATAATAATCCAAAACGTTGTTGCAAGTATCAATCTTTTTACAACAATTGATTTAGTTACTGCTTATCAAACTCTCATTGATGATGACGATTTATTTGTTAGTTATAATCCTGAAACCTTCCCAGGTTTAATATTAAAAATAAAGAAACCAAAAATTTCAAGTCTTGTTTTCAGCTCTGGAAAATTAGTTTTAACAGGTGCTAAATCCACTCAGATGGTTCATGAGGGAGTCGTACAGATGACTAAAATCCTAAAAACTGTAGGAACCAAGATAGATGAAGATCCAGAAATAATAGTTCAAAATATTGTAGCTTCTGGTCATTTCAATCATAGAACAATAAACCTAGAGTTAGCAGCTTTGTGGCTAGAACATAGCATGTACGAACCTGAACAATTTCCCGGATTAATTTACAGACTAGCAGAGCCTAAAACCGTTCTTCTCTTATTCCAAAGCGGAAACCTTGTGTGCACTGGTGCAAAGACTGAAGTGCAAGTTCGTGAAGCTGTTGAAAATACTTATATTACACTTGACGAAATCAACGCTTTTGATTTCTAAATTCTTTCCACTCACTTTTTTTCCACTATTTCATCGTATTCTAGAGAGAGCTTGGTCTACATCCTCTATTAGATCATTGATATCTTCCAAACCAATTGACATTCTTATCATGGTATCAGGAATTCCAATGTCTATTCTTTCTTCTTGAGTTAGTTGCTGATGAGTTGTAAAAGCGGGATGTGTAGCTAAAGTTTTAGTTGCTCCCAAATGTCCAGTATGTATTATCAACTCAAAGGAATCAATAACATTTTTCGTTTCCAATAGTTCCCCTTTAGTTACAAATGACAACAAGGAACTGAATCCGCTGAGTTGTTTCTTAGCTAATTCATGCTGAGGATGACTCTCTAATCCTGGATAATGCACTGATTCAACTTTTTGATGATCTTCTAGATATTCAGCAAAAGCTAAAGCATTTTCACAATGTTTCTTCATCCTCAAACTTAATGTTTCCATGCCTAAAAGTAATAACCAGCTGTTGAAAGGACTTATTGAAGGACCTATATTTCGGTAATCTTTTTCTCTTATCTCATCAATATAATCTGCAGGACCAGCTATAACTCCAGAAATACAAGAAGCATTTCCACTCAAATATTTGGTTGCTGAATGTATAACAATATCTGCACCAAGCGTGATTGGTTGTTGGAGAGCAGGAGAAGCAACGGTATTATCAACTAACAAAGGTAAATTATTTTCATGTGCTAATTTTGCTAATGCAGGGATATCAGCTATGAATAAGTTGGGGTTTGAAGGAGATTCAACATAAAGAAATTTGGTTTTGTCATTAATAGCTTCCGACCAATTTTCAATATTGGACGCGTCGTTTACAAAAACTGGATTAAAACCCATTTTTGGAAAAGTTTCTGAAAAGAGTTTATTTGTACCTCCATAGATTTTGCTTGGAGTAAGGAATCCTTCACCCTTCTCCAATAAATGCAAACAAGCTATGAATATCGCAGACATTCCTGAAGAGGTTGCTAGAGCCTTATCAGTTAATTCAACAGCTGCTAACCGATCTTCAAACATCTTATTTGTTGGGTTGTCCATTCTTCCATACATAAATCCTTCAATCTCATAACGGAAGAGTTGAGCAGCATAGTCCGCACTTTCATATGGATATGCAACACTTTGATAGATTGGTGGAGTAATAGTCTTAGTTTCAAATACATCATGTCCAGCGTGAACACAGAGGGTATCAAAATTGAAATCTCTTTTCTGTTTTCTAGGCATGAGTAAATTAAGAGAATGTAATTCTTAAACTTTTCATTTTTTACTGCACTAGAGCTCGTTTTAATGAGAGATTATATATAGAAGAATGCGTACTTTGTTGCCTAAGAATGAAGAGTGGGGCAAAGAAGACTATAGGATTTTTTAAGAATAAGTATCTGTATGCTATTCTGATTATACTTTTAGTAATAACTTCTGTTATATTGTTGTTTTCTTTAAGTAATGTATCTTCAAGTATTGTATATAATATCTTAATTGTTGGAGCTGTTCTAGTTGTTGCCATTCCTATAATTATGATTCTAACTAGAAGATCAACAGATAAAAAAGCGAGAAACGAAGTTGACGCTCTCCTGAGAGTAGGAAGAGAACAACAATTTCCAAGAAGTGTGCATATAGACACTGCAAGATATTCAAGCCCAGGATATATAGATAAAGGCGTAGGAGCAGAATATGGACGACCAGTAGGAATATTGATTAGCTCAGCTGAAGTGATGTATGATGACGAAGTAAGAAGGAAAAAATTCTTTGGGAAGAAGGGGAGAACAGTTTCTCAATATTATCCACTAGATGGAGCAAGTCCTGTTTATGAATATATGATTAAATCTTCAAGAGTCAAAGAGTCTACTGATAAAAGACCAAGTTTACATGAGGTATTTGATGAGAATTACCTGCAATTTCTAGAGAATACCCGAAAAGATATTGTTGATATGGGTGGAACAAAAATACGATTGTATTATGATGACGTTAAACCTAGTTTAGTATTTGTGTTTTCAAAAGCAAGTAAATACAGGTTTATCACAGGAATTATCTTACATGTATATTCTGATAAAGAAATTATAATTGAAGGGATTCTCAAGAAATATCAACCTTTTTCATTAACTCTTCATAAGAATGAAGTTGGGGAAGATAACAAATATTCTACTATTAGCAGCTATTCAGTAATTAAAGAAGGTATTTTATCAAAAGATGAGTTTAAACAGAAGTTGGACACAGTTTACGAAAGCGTTGAACATTTAATGATTAATCAGAAATACGTAACAGGAAATATCTCAAGCATTAAGGCATTGAAAGCTTTTCTTAATCTAGTTGAAGAATTGTCCTCAGAACTCTCAAGAATCGATATTGGTATTATTGATGTAGAAGAATTGGAATGTCTTAACTGCGGTGAAAAATTAAGTTTAAAAGATTCAGAGTGTCCATCGTGTAGTACTAGCAGACCACGCTGTAAGGTGTGTAGATTGATGCTATATCCATCTGAAAAAGAAGACATAGTTCAAACTCCATGTTGTGGTGTATATGCTCACAAACTACATATGATTATGTGGCTGGATAACCATCAAAAATGTCCTAACTGCCAGAAACTTCAGACAAGGTGGTTAGATCAGCTTAAGGAATCATATTAAATGCAATCTTTCAATAAAAAGCAAGGCTATTTAAAGAAGGATTTACTATATTCATGACAATGAAGTGTGAGGAATTTCGCTGATTTAGATCTTATTTTAGAGTTAATTAAAGGAATCTACGAGGAAATACTCAAACTTTAGATTCTTCTTTTCTTTTTGATATTAAGTTATTGAGAAAGTCTTAAAGATTGAATTTTCTAGTGAAACAAGAGAGATATGACATTAGACGATGTTTATCAAATAATAGAACAAAATAAAGATGCTTCAATCGACCTTTTGTGCAAACTACTGAAGATTCCAAGTATTGCTGCTAAAAAAACAGGTGGACCAGAAGCTATTGAATTTCTATCAAAGCATTTTGAAGAAGCGGGATTTAGATATTTTCTTGCTGAAACTTCTGGCAATCCTGTCTTTTGTGCTGAGATGAATGTTGGAGCTGATAAAACTCTCCTATTCTATGATCATTATGATGTTCAACCAGAAGATCCAATAGATTTATGGGATTCTCCTCCTTTTGAACCAGCTATTAGAGAAGGAAAAATATTTGCTAGAGGTGTTTCAGATAATAAAGGAGAGATTATTTGCAGACTTCAAGCAATAAAAGCATATAATGACGTTTTTGGAAAACCTCCCATTAATATCAAATTTGTTATAGAGGGAGAAGAAGAAGTGGGTTCGCCTAATCTAGAGGAATTTGTTAAAAGCAATAAAGAATTCATTACTGATGCTGATGGTTGTATTTGGGAATTTGGCGGAAGAGATGGTGACGGTATTCAAGAAGTGTATTTGGGTGTCAAAGGTATCCTTTATCTTCATTTGAAAACTAATACTATCGGAAGAGATGTCCATAGTGGATATACACAATTTGTTAACAATGCTGCTTATGAAATGAGTTGGGCTTTAGCTTCCTTGAAAGACAGAAATGATAGAATTCTAGTCCCTGGTTTCTACGATAATATCCCTGAACCCTCACCTGAAGATATGAAAATTATAGAAGATTTTAATTTGAAGGAAAACTTATTCAAAGAAAATTTTGGCGTAGATAGCTTTCGTTTGAATCTTACTGGTTTGCACATGAAGAAAAAATATTTCTTGGAGCCCACATGCAACATTTGTGGTTTATGGAGTGGATATCAGGGTCCGGGTGGAAAAACTGTCACTCCAAACGAAGCTTTTGCTAAAGTTGACTTTAGACTTGTTCCTGGACAAGACGCAAAAGATTTGGTTGAGAAGATTCGTAAATTTTGGGATAATAATGGTTTTCAACATATTAAAATCACCAGCTGGGATGGCTATCAATCTGCTCAAACATCTATCAATGACTCTTTTGCCAAGCAAGTTGTAGATACAATTAAAGATGTTGAGAATCACGAACCAGTCATTTGGCCGATGGTTGGAGGATCAGGTCCAATGTATCTTTTCGAAGGAGTACCTTGTATATCCATAGGTTGTGGTCATTCAAACTCAAATGCACATGCTCCAAATGAAAATATCTTCATCGATGATTTTGTTATAGGTATGAAAACTATTGCTAATCTAATTCATCGATTCTAAAAGTGAATCGGTGTTAAACTTTTTTTATGACTTATTTTTTATATTCATTAGAATGTGCGATACTGTTGTAGCTGTTGGTAATTCGACAAAGGATGGTAGTGTTATACTAGGTAAGAATTCTAATCGAGTTGCAAATGAAGCCCACAATATAGAATACATTCCTAGAAAAAAACATTCGAGGAATTCTAAAGTTAAGTGTACATATATTTCAATTCCTCAAGTCGAACAAACATATGATGTTCTCCTTTTGAAACCTTTCTGGATGTTTGGATGTGAGATGGGAGCAAATGAACATGGTTTAACGATTGGAAATGAAGCTGTTTGGACTAAAGAACCCATAAGAGATATTGGATTACTAGGTATGGACCTAATGAGACTTGCGCTGGAAAGAACTAAGACTGCTAAAACAGCTCTTGAAGCTATTGTTTCCCTTCTAGGGGAGTATGGACAGGGAGGACAATGTTCTTATGGTGTTGTAGGTAGAGATTACCATAATTCCTTCATAATTGCAGACCCACAAGAAGCGTGGGTTCTAGAAACAGCTGACAAATACTGGATTGCAGAGAAAGTTAAAAATATCAGAACAATTTCTAACACTTTATCTATTGAAACTGAATATGATCTAATTCATCCTGACCTCATAAAACATGCAGTTGAGAAAGGATATAGTAAATCAAAAGCTGATTTCAATTTCGCAAGGGATTTCATTCCTAAATTCAGAATTTATCATGCAGTTAAAGAATCAAGTCAAAGATCACAATACTTCACTAAGGGATTTGATAGACAACAGTGCACTACTACACTTATGTTAAGAAACGCAGGAAAAATCACTCCCAAGGATGTTATGAATGTTCTTAGGAACCACAATATCAAACCTGAAAAAGAATCAAATTGGTCACCTGCAAAAGCGAAAGCAAATAGTCCTTGTCATCATGCAACAGGAATAATTATTCCAGACCAATCAACTGGATCCCTCGTATCTCATATTCTTAAAGATATTCAAATTCATTGGGTAACAGGGTCTTCTGCTCCATGTATTAGCACTTTTAAACCTATTTTCTTCCCTAAACCTGTTTTAAAGAAGAAACTAAAACTATCTGATGCCCTTTACGACCCAGATAGTTTTTGGTGGTTTAATGAGAAATTCCAAAGATTGGTTAGTCAAGATTATCAACAAAGACTAAATGTTCTCGAAGATGAAAGAAATGGGCTGGAAGAGGGATTTATTGAGAAAACCGGTGATATAATTAAAACAATTTCAGGAAAACCATCTGAAGATGAATTAAAGAAAATGACCAAGATATCTAATGATGCCTTTACTGAAAGTATAAAGAAAATTAAAGAATGGACAGAAAAAATGGATAAACTACCAGTAAAAGCAAAACCAGGTTATCGCAACAGAGTTTTTTGGAATAGACAAAATAAACAAGTAATGCTGGAAATGTAAATAATGCGCAGATTCAGAGGTGCCGTTATTTTCATAGCTTTTACGCTCCAACGGTAAAACCAACATCACTATCTACGCGAAATTAACTTCTTTTTTCCAAAAATAAACTTTCCCTTGCGATAGATTTAATTTATCTTCAGTAAACATATTTGTAATGAAGGACGCAGTTCACCAATTTTTAGAGAAAGAATATCAAGAAGCGAAAAGAGTTCATCAGCTTCAACCTCTATTTGAGCGTTATAAAGTAATGAGTAAAGATCTCATAGAAGAATTCCAAGCAGATTTTGATAACTCAAATAATCTTGTTCTTTCTGCTCTTTACACAGCTGATTATATTATAATGTCTTCTGAAGTAAAGTTTGAACTAGAGGATTCTGTAAGAAGGCAAGAAATTATTGATTTTTGGAAAAAATTGTCATTACCTAAGGAAGATTCCTGGTTTGAATTAACACATCTTGTAGCATTTTCTTTCAAAGTTGCGTCTATATTGAGAAAAAGATTCTACTATCTTCTCGATCGAGGAGTTGCCAAACATGTAGCAGCTGCATTGGTTGCAGATTATTATACCAGACATCTTTTGGTATTTTTAAGAGAAAAAATGCAATACATTCCAATGTGGTGGGCTGCATTTCTGATGGAAACCGCTTTATGCCAATCTATTTTTTCAAAATCCTTGGAAAAATGGGTGAAACTTCGAGATATTATGGAATCAGAACAAACAGGAATTATCTCTCAGATTATTGCTAAACATTTTGCTATTGAAACAGAAGGAGAACCCAATCCAGCTGTTCCAATCCCTTATTTTAAAGAATCAACAATGTTTTATTACGCCAGATGGCAAGATGGTGAAACTAAAGGTGAAAAATTTGAATCCCTTATACCAGTACTTAAGACTGCACAATTTACCAAGGAGTTCAAGAATACTACAAAGTTGTTGAGTGGAGATTATCCTCACATACTAAAGTATATCAGATTTACAAATAAGCTAGAATCAATAACCTCAGAAATCAATTTTTTTGTTGTCAATGCTAAGACCGCAACAGCTGAAGGATGGATAGGATTACTAAGTCCTCTAGATGATATTAATCTCAAGGAAGTTAAAGCCCTTCTACAACTAAAATTAGAAGATATCAGTGCATTTGAAAAATTCAAGAAAGATTTACCTCAAATGGATGTTTTCAAGCGAGTTAAGGAAGAAAGAGAGATTATAGAAGAAAAGATTGAAATTGAAGAACAACCCAAGCCAACAGGTTTCTTTGGCAAACTTTTCTCTGTTTTCAAGAAGAAAAAGGAACCTAAAATTAGGAAATCAACAATTAAGAAATCAATACCAATTGATGCTTGGTCTCGACTGATTCTAGATGAAATGATTTTAGCCAGTGTATCTGGTATTGGCATAGGTGAAGAAGTTTACGACTCTTTCAGAGAAGATGATTTTGTTATTAGTGGGGTGATTGAATCACAACAAACACAAGATAAATCATCATCTTTCTATACCGAGGATTCTGAACCCCCAACAATATTCTACTCAGAATCACCGATACAATTTCCAACTGAATTCTTAGATCCTGTAATAGGTATTTTAGAGATTGCAAAGAGGTTCATTTCTGTAAGCTACAATGAGAAAATACTATCAGCAATTCCAGAGGAAGCTTTCTTTGAGAGCAAGATGAATCCAGACGTCTTTCGTTTAGTAGAGTTTGTTAAAGGAGAAAAAGTACTAATTGGTATTTTAGGTGAAAAACAAGCCAGAACAGCAATGACTGTAGCAAGGCCTGAACCAGATTACCAAAGACGTTCTTTGATTAGGAAGGCAAATGAGATACTACATGCTAGAAGAGTTAATAGCTTAATTGATTCAGGTAAAAGAACGCTATCCAGAGAGATTGATTGGGATAATGTAAATAAAAGCTTTGAAGAAAAAACGTTGTTCTTTATGAGTTAGTTTTGTCACTTTTTTTCCTTTGTTTTTATTTGCGGATAAAACTATTAGAAAGTATATATTAGAAGAAGGCTGTACATGCTTAGGAAGAATTATTGTAGTGGCTAGGGGTTCCCATTATGAAAGATCAAGAGACTAATGCAAATTATTTCTTTGTTCGAGGACAAAAAGATTTTCAAGAGGGAGACTTTCAAAATTGCATTAAGGATCTCATTTATGCCCAAGAGATTTTTTCCTCAATTGGTAACAAAAGGCAATCCGCCGAGACATTATTGTTATTAGGTACAGCTTACTACAGCATAAACCAGTTTTCACAAGCTCGTCAGTTTTATTCATTAGCTATAAGCAGATTCCAAGAATTAGAACATTCACAAAAAATAGGCGAATGCGCTCTTCTTCTAGGAGAGATTTACCGAGAAGAAGGAGAATTCAAAAAAAGCAAACAATACTTAGCTAAAGCCACTGATATTTTTACTAATTTGAGCAATTTGGAAAAACTTGGTGATTCCTGGAAAGAGCTTGCTCTTACCTACCAAACAGATTTAGTTGAATATTCTGCCTATCCTGCAAGAGCCGTTAATGCATACAAAAAAGCGATTGAAATTTATAAGAAAATTAAAGCATTTGATAAAAAAGCCGAAGTAGAAAACGATTTGGGTCACTTATTAGTATCCCAGACCAAATATGAAGAATCTTTAAAAGTCTTCCAAAATGCTCTGAATCATTTCAAAAAGCAAAAAGACAAAGATCAAATCATCGCTTTATCTATTTTAGTTGGGAGAGTATTTTTTGAATTGGACAAGAAATCAAAAGCTAAGGACTACATGTTCAAAGCCATAGATGAAATGAGAAATTTTCAATATTCAACTGAGAAAATAAATCAACTCAAACAAACGATACTTACAATGTTCAATTGAGTTCTATTTGCTTAAAATTCTCTTATAGTCTGCTTCTAGAGATTCATGTGGAGTTATAATCTCAATTTGTTTAAACTTCTGGGGAGCAGTGACTAAATCATAAAGGAATCTGATATCAAAATCTTCGAAGTGTTTTGTATCCAATATTGACTTAGTTACCCTATGTCCTAGAATTTGGTATCCTGTAAAAGCACGCTTCTTCTTCTTTGAGTCCTTTTTGCTAAGTGTTGTACCCACTAAGAGAAGTGATAACAATTCATCATTCTGGTTTAGTGCATTTATTGCAAACATCTCTAAATGGTTCAAGATGTCGTTTCTACTGTTCTGATATGAAAAACCGGTGATTATTTCTCGTTGTGTATATTGATTCTTAATACTGTTGAGCAATTTTTTCTCCAAAAATTCTCTTTTTACACCAAAAACCGCATCTGAATCACTTACTGAATTCCTATAATTGATTTGTTTGTCTTTTTTCCCAGCTAGACTATTTTCATTTGTTTTAATTCTTAACCCTTTAAGCCTTTGAGATGTTTGTTGCGAAGACTGCAAATCGTAAATCATTGAAGTTCCCATAATTGAAGAAAGTGTATATGCATAATTTTTATTTATTCTTCTTTGTTCCTCATCTTTCAGATTTTTCATCTGACTTTTTGCTTTCTCGAAATAAACTAGTGACACCTTATAATCTTTGAAATTGCCTATCCCATTTGCAATTCCATAGTAATAAAGAGATCTTTTATCTTTGGGGAGATTCTCAATAAACAGGTCTATTTCTTTCAGAGAGCGTTCAATTAAGTTTTCAGAAAGTTTTAGAAAACTTACAAGTATAGAAAGCCTTCGAGTTGCTTCATAATCTGATTTGAATTGTTTGATAGTTCTAAGAACAACAGTGACACCTTTCAAAATCATATCTTGGTTTTTAGGATTAGCAACAAGTTCTGGGCTTTCAGAAAAAATCTGAAGAAAATAATCAGCAGGCATAATCAACTTATTATTAGGATATTTCTTTGTTGTAATGAGATCAATTATATATGAGCAATATTCAGCAGCTCTACTGTATTCTTTTTTGAAAAAGTGCATCAAACCAATATTAACATCACAAAAAACTATGTTTTCATAGAATTTATTCTCTTCAGAGATTTCCTTTGATTTAAGCAAAAATTCTACAGCTTTATCCTTCAAAACAGTTCTATTAACAACAAACATGAGATTTAGAACTCTTACTATAAGCCTAGGATCATTCAGTTCTTCAGCTATAGAATTTGCACGATTAACAGATTTTGTTGCTCCTTTATAATCACTAGCTAGAAGAAATGAATCAGTTAAAGTGAGATAAAAGAACGCGCTTAAATACTTTGGAACTAGATTAAGCAAGGGTTTAGTAGCTTTTAATATTATCAAGGCTTCTTTGCGTTTTTCTTTGTTGAGGAGTAATTTACTTTCATATAACAGATGTTCAACAAACTTCTCTAATGAAAAATTAGAGTCTAACCCTAGATGAGTAAGAATTCCTTCAAATTTACTCCTGTCCTTTACATTGACAACGAATTCATCGAGTTTTATTCCTTTTAAATAATTATGAAGCCCAACTGTCATTGATAGCAATTCCATAAAATAAATAAATCTGTTTTGTTTGAAGGCTTAAAAATTCTGAAGTGAGAAATCAAATTACCTTAACTTCTAATTCCTCTTTTAATTTTGAAATCAAAACCGTAATTTGTTCCCCAGATTTCATATCTCTAAGAGTGACTTTATCCTCATTTAAGTCTCTCTTTCCTACAATGACCATATTCGGTACATTTCTGCTTCCAGCATCCTCTAGTTGCCTTGAAAGTTTCCACCCAAACGGATTGAAGACCACTGAAAAGTCTTTTCGTAAATCCTGAACAATTTTTGCAGCAGCTGCTATAACATCTTCTGAAATAGCTGCAACGTAAACCTCCGCAGGATGTTTGTAGGAGGGAAACCTGTTTAATTTCTTCAAAATAGAATGAAGCACTGTTTCACCCATTCCTATTCCTGTAGCAGGGATTTTTCCACCACCAAAACTTTCAACAAGTTGATCATATCTTCCTCCTCCAGCAATTGCTCTAGCAACTGAACCTGTTCTGTCTAAAAACTCATAAATAATTCCAGTGTAGTAATCCAAACCCCGAGCTATTGACATATCAAATTCACAGTTTTTAAGAATATTAAAAGATTCAAGATAGGTTAGTAACTCTTCCATATTCTCTATAGCAAGTTTAACCTTATCACCTACATCAAGAGATTTCAAAGCTACAATGACATCTTGAGGAATTCCTTTGATTAAAGTAAAATCATATACTTTGGAGGTCTGTTCTGAACTAAGACCTATACCCTCTAAAGCTGCTTTAACTTCTTTTTCTTCAATTATCATTAATTTATCAAGATATTGTGCCAAGTCAGATTTACTTTCTATATCAGGATAGTTCTTCTCCTTTCTTGGATCTTGTTGCCAGATAGTTCGAAGTCGCTGTGCAAGAACTTTAGACTCAGAAGATTTGAAACCTTTTTTTATCAAATCAGCTTCAATTGCGTTCTGAACATATTTTCCTTTGGCATCAATAATTCTGATAACTTCTTCTTTCTTCTTAATATCAAGAAATTCCAAATAACTTTGAAGAAGCTCTCTGCTATTGATTACACAAACAAATTCTTCATCTTTTAGTCCAGCTGTTTTGATAATGCTCGTTGTTAAAGCGATTATTTCTGCATCTGCTGCAGGATGATTTACACCTATAATATCGGCATTGAGTTGAAAATGTTCCTTCACTCTTCCCCTCTGGGGAGTCTCATCTCTGAAAACCCTAGGGAGGCAATACCATCGAATTGGTTTAGGATATCTTTGATGTTGATTAACTATTAATCTGGCTAAAGAAGGAGTCATCTCAGGACGAAGAACCAGTTTACGCTTTTCTCTGTCTATTAATCTATATGTCTCAGTAGTAAGATTTTGACCCGATTTGTATTCAATTAGTTTAGCATATTCTAAAATGGGTCCTTCATATAACTCATATCCAAATTGCTTAGATATTTTATGCATGGCATCGAATATCACCTTATATTCAGCATAATCCTCTGGATAGAAATCTCTATTTCCTTTTATGCCTTTGAGTATCTCTTTGAGTTCGGAATCCATGATATAATCAGATATAGTTAAATGGAAAAATATTTAACAATTTTGTTCAAGAGAATTTTCGGCTTATTCATCAATATAAGTGATTTCAAACATAGGTTGTTGGGTTTCAGACCAGAATGTTTGGTTATCAATCATATATTTCACAAGATAGCTAGTTAAATCTGATTCAGACAAGTTAGTTCCTTTCTGAACACGTAAACCGTGAATTTCTTTTATAAATTCAGTTAGAAGTTTCATCAGCAGATTAGTTCCTTTAAACTCTTCACTTTTAGTCGTTACTAACCAACAAGAAGTTTGACTATCTGCAGCTGTGATAACTTGTCGTCCTCCAACCCGCATATATTCAAGAACAGATTCATCTCCTGAAGCAAACTTGTATCTTATTATAGGAAATAGCCCTTTGTCAAGAATTTTATCGTTGGCTGTCCTAATACGAGCTTCTACCATACCTTGCTCTGTTTTGATGTAAGCGACGAAATAATCAACTGTTATTCCTGCACTTATCAAATTAGAAATAATGGTATTTGCTAACCAATCTACTGTTTTGTTGAGATTCTCACCAGTTATGGGGGAAATAGAAAGAAAATCAATGGTATGTTCTTTTGTTGAGCTTTGGAAAATTTGATTGATGGATTTAATCACTTCTTCGTTTATTGGTTGATCCCAAGTGTTGATAAGAACTAATATAGGAGATTCTTTTTTAACCCACTTAAGAGCGCGGACAAACCATTCTTTTGACTCATCAATCGTTTCTTCGTTTGTGGCATCCACAACATAAATCAAAGCGTCTGATCGAGAGATATAACTTGGCCAGAGAGAGTTTCTAAAAGGCTCTTTCCCACCGAGGTCAGTTAATCCTAAATTTAATCCATTTATTTTAACAATTTCCTGATTAATACCATAAGTTGAATAGGTTTCTGAAATTTCATTACTTAATAGTCTGGAAATTATGGCGGTTTTCCCAACGCCATCTAGACCTGCAATTGAGACTGATAAATCTCTACTGGATGATACCCATTCATTACCTTGATTTGACCCCAACAATATTGCTCACGTCTGTTATGATTCATTGGACATTTGTGAATCGTAAGAAAACCCCTAATAATATATTCACTTGGACTCTTAAAAATATTTGCAGAGAGGTAAAAAAGAGTTTAAAGAATATTGTCAATAGTTTGTGAGCATTCAAAAGAGTAGCAAAACAGCAACTTCAAGCCTAAATGAAATTTTTTCAAGACAGCAAGAGTTATATATCAATGAATAGACAAATTTCTTGTTCAATAGATACTTAAAATTAAACTGAGGTTAAGAAAATGTACGGCCAACCTGTTTATATATTAAAGGAAGGAACCGAAAGGACACGTGGAAAAGATGCTCAGAGAAATAACATTACAGCAGCAAGAGCTGTCTCTGAAGCTATTCGTTCAGCACTTGGCCCTAAAGGTATGGATAAGATGCTCATTGATAATTTTGGTGACACCATTGTTACTAACGATGGTGCAACTATCCTTAAAGAAATAGAAGTAAGTCACCCCGCTGCCAAATTCGTTATTGAGTTAGCTAAAACCCAAGATCAAGAAACAGGCGATGGTACAACCACTGTTGTAGTTATTGCTGGTGAATTACTTAAACAAGCTGAAGAATTATTAGATTTGGATATTCATCCTACTTCTATTATTGAAGGTTATAGATTATCTCGTTTTCAAGCTGATAAGATATTGGAAGAAATGGCAATTGATGTTGCCTTTGAGGATGATAAAACCTTAAGAGCTGTTGCTGATACTTCTATGTCTTCTAAAATAGTTAGCGGTGAGAAGGGTCCCCTTTCAAAAATCGTTGTTAAAGCAGTAAAATCTGTTACCGAGGAAATAGATGGGGAATTAGTAGCTGATATTGATAATATTCAAATTCAAAAGAAAAAGGGTGGAAGCTTAGTTGATACTGAATTGATTGACGGTATTATTCTAGACAAAGAATTCGTTCATGCAGACATGCCTAAGAAAATTGATGATGCAAAAATTCTGTTGTTAGACAAGGGTTTAGAACTAAGCAAAACTGAAATTGATGCCAAGATTAATATCACTAGTCCAGATCAAATCCAGGCATTTCTTGATAGTGAACATGAAATGTTAAAGGAAATGGCTGATAAAATCATCGCTTCAGGCGCTAACGTGGTTCTTTGTCAGAAAGGTATTGATGATATTATTCAACACTATCTTGCCAAGAAAGGAATTGGTGCAGTTCGAAGGATCAAGAAAAGCGATATGGAAAAACTAGCCAAAGCCACAGGTGCACAAATCACCACAAGTTTAGATGATCTAAAAGACTACATTGGTAAAGCTCAAGTTGCTGAAGAAAAATCCATTGCAGACGATAATATGATTTTCATAACTGGTTGTGAGAATCCTAAAGCTGTTTCTATCATTATTAGAGGGGGAACAGAAATGATTGTAGATGAAGCTGATAGAGCAATTCATGATGCTTTGTGTGTTGTTCGTCAGGTTATTCATGACAAGCAAGTTGTTCCAGGTGGTGGAGCTCCAGAATTAAGGATTAGCCATAAACTTGGTGATTTCGCAATGAGTCAAACCAGTAAAGTTCAACTAGCAGTCGAAAAGTTTGCCAAAGCAATGGAAATCATTCCAAGAACATTAGCAGAAAATGCTGGATTGGATCCAATAGATGTTCTTTCAGAATTACATGTTCAACACGCTAAAGATGGAGATGGATATGGAGTGAATCCTTTCAAATCCAAAGTCGATGATATGACTAAACTTAATGTCTTTGAACCGATTTCAGTTAAGAAACAAGCAATCAGTAGTGCTGCTGAAGCTGCGGAAATGATTCTCCGAATAGATGATGTCATCGCTGCTAAAGAATTATCAGGTGGTCCAGCACCTCCAGGTGATCCTGGTGGAATGGACGAGGATTAAATCCTACATCCTACTCTTTTTTTATTTAAATTATTATTTAAAACAGAATATTTAGACTCTATAAGTCTTCAATGCACTTGTTATTTTATGTAGCATATCCTCAGTAACTTTGTCTGATTCAAGTTCTACTATTGCTACCCAAGTGGAATAAGCTGCTTCTCTTACTTCTTTGTTATGGTCAGTCATACCATCAACTATGATATCGACTACTTCAGTTGTAAGAGGCAAACCTTCTTTCTTTATTTTGGTTGGAGTATACGACATTTTCCCCCATCTTTATGTATTTTGAATTCTTTAAAAATGTTTTTCATGTACATCTAATTTGGTTTGAAAACGCCATTGTTACATGAAATTATACACTTAGGTTGTAATGCAAAAAAATTAAAAACAGAGCAATTTATGAGGATTTCACTCTTTCAGCAACTGCTTTACCTAGTTGTTTAGCTTGTTCTAAAACTTCATCTGTAGGAGAGCCCTTAAACTCCAGAAGAGGTTCAACAACTTCCCAATCTAATTCTTTCACCTGATCAGCTGCTTGTTTTAGAGCTCTACCACTCCACAGAGAAGAACCAAAGAAACCAACAATTCTTTCTTTTAGGTCTTTTCTCTTTATGAGATGCAAATAATATGAAGTATTTAAAAATGGACCACCATCATATGTTGGAAATCCTAAAATAACCCCTTTGTACTTCCAAGTCTCTTTTACTAAATAACTGAGATGGTCAGAAGAGAAATTCAAGACTTTAACGGGAAGACCAGCTTCCTTAATTCCTTCAACTACATGATTTACAACTTTCGCTGTGTTTCCATACATTGAACCCCATATAACTACAACACCTGGTATTGCCATTCTATCCGAAAGATGTATGTACAAATCAATTATTCTTTGAGGATTCTTTCGCCAAATAAGTCCATGAGCAGGAGCAATAATTTTGATATCTAATCCTGCTAACTTCTCCATTGCCTTCTTGACATATTTAACATATTTTGCTACAATGTTACTGAAATAGCGGATAGTTTCTTCATAGTAAATGTCAGGATCACACTCATCATCAAATAAACCAAAATCCAGAGCTTTGTACGATCCAAAAGCATCACATGAGAACAGAATCTTATCTTTGGTATCATAAGTAATCATTGTTTCAGGCCAATGAACTAAAGGATCCATATAGAAAACCAGTTCGCGACCCCCCAAATCCAGTATTTCACCTTCTTCAACTACATGAATATTTTCAGTAATTCCATAAAGATTATCGAGCATTCCTTCAGCCTTTTTGGAGCAATAAATAGTTGCATTTGGGACTTTTTCTAGAAGACGAGGTAAAGAGCTGCTATGATCGGGTTCAATGTGATTTAGAATAATAAAATCTATTTCAAAGGAGGTAACTTCTTCCACCTTTTTTAGAAATTCATCAACAAAGGGTATTTTTACTGTTTCAATTAGAGCTGTTTTTTCCCCTTTAACGATGTAGCTATTGTAACTTACTCCTTCAGGTATAGGCCAAAGCCCTTCAAACAATTTGGTTAAATGGTCATTTACACCAATATAATACACATCTGGAACTACTTCTTTCATTTATATCAACATTTTTGGTTTAATTCTGATTAATTTAAAGTCTCTGTTTAGAGGTTAAACCTCAAAATCAATCACTATGAACTCAAGGGTTGAATTTAAAAAATTTTAGGTTTTTTCAAACATTTAAAGAACACTCTTCTGACCAAAATTCTTAACTAGTTTAACAAAATAGTGTCTTTGTATAAAATGGAACTCAAAGGAATAGATAAACAAATTCTCCAGAAGTTAAAAGAGTCAAAACTCACTTTGGAAAATATTGCTGTTTCAACATCTGAAGAGCTGATTAGAAAGGTTGAAATTAGTAAGAAAGATACGATAAAAATAATAGAAGCTGCACAAAAGAAACTAGGTATCCAACCAGTTACAGCTTTACAATTTTTGGAGGCAGAAGGTAAAAGGGGTAAAATCACCACTTCATCCTCAGAATTTGATGGAATACTAGGTGGAGGGATCTGGACACAAGAATTGACTGAAATAGCAGGTGGATTTGGTTCAGGTAAAACTCAATTATGCTTTCAGCTATGTATCAATGTTCAACTTCCTTTTGATGAAGGAGGATTAGAGGGAAATGCATTCTTTATTGATACTGAGAGAACCTTTTCTCCGAAAAGAATTGTCGAGATGGCAACTTATCGAGGATTGGAAGTAGAGGAAATTCTTGAAAATATCTATATAAATTCTGCACTTAATACGCATCATCTCTTTAGTATAGTTGATACTCTTGATGAGATAATTCAAAAAAAGAACGTTAAACTGCTTATAGTTGATTCTTTTGCTTCCCATTTCAGATCTGAATATATAGGTAAAGAGAGATTAGTTGAGAGGCAACAAAGAATCATGCAAATTGCAGAAAAACTGATTGCCTTGGCAGTAAAATATGACCTTGCTGTTGTAGTAACTAATCAAATTATGGCGAATGTTGATGAGTTTCTTTTTGGAAGTCCTGAAGAACCAGCTCTGGGGTTTGCATGGGCTCATAGACCTCAACAAAGAATATTCGTGAGAAAATCAAGGGGGAGTTCTAGAATAGCAAGACTATTTGATAGTTCTAGAATGCCTGAGAGAGAAGCATTGTTCTATGTCACAGAAAGTGGATTAACTGACGCACCATTTTCTTCAGATTTCTATTCGTAAACATTTCTAAAGAACAGTGAATACAACAATAAGATGTTAAAATAGAATTAAAATCAAGAAAAGGAGTTAACTGCTTTCTTCAGCCTTAACTGAGGTTGCTGAATAAACTTTAGTTCTTCTTGAAGCAACAATTAGTTCAATAATTTTGTTTTCTTCAGCTTCACGCAAGAATTTCTTTGCTGTACTTACTCTGATATTGAATTTATCAGACAAATAAGCAGGAGTAATTCCCTTAGCTCTTCGAATCTCAGCATCTATTTTCTTCTTTGTCTCAACATCAGGAGTAAGATCACGTATTGTGGGAATGAATTCCACGACGAGACCAAATTTTTTCTTCTTTCTGACTACTTTTCTTTCTCGTGAAGACATTTCTCTCGTTTTTGCGTTTATGTGCTGACTTTTAAGTTATTCGATTGAATTGTTTTTATGGTTTTACATATAGAAGAGGGAACACTGAAACATTCCCAGAAAATTCTTTTCATTGACCACAACTTTGATAATATTCTCTATCAAGTTTCCTTATGGAAAAGCTGGAAATCCTTTTACAAACTTTCAAAGGACTAAATGATGAATATCCTCTTTTCAGTCTATGGAAACATTTTCCGAATATTGACAGAGATCCTTACCAACTTGCTGAAGCTCATGTAGAGTTCTATAATAAGCACAAATTTGATTTAATGAAAATATCTCCTCATGGTAGGTTTCCTGTTGTTGATTATGGATGTGTTATAGCAAAGGATTATGATCCCATTACAGGAAGCACAAGCTGTGAAAACTGTTGTATCGCTACAGTTGATGACTGGGAATCATTAGAACATATAGATGTTGGAGAAGGGGAACTGGGCAAGCAACTAAAAACTGTTGAGCTAATCAGCAAGGATTTAGAGAGTTTACCAAAGATGATGACTTTGTTTTCACCCTTAATGGTTGCTTCAAAAATGGATTGTGATTTAGTTTCAAACATACATAAGAAACCAAATACAATAAGAGAATCTCTATTTACAATTACCGAGGATATTATTGAATTTGCGAAAGCATCAATTGATGCAGGTGCAGAAGGAATTTTTCTAGCTTCTCAACACTTTAGAAAAACCGAATTATCATGGGAAGAAGTGCTAAAGTTTGAAATACCATTTATAAAGAAATTATTATCAAAAATAAGGAGAAGGGTTGAGTTCATTGTAATGCACATCCATGGACAGGATATACGTTTCAAAGAAGCTGCTGAATTGATCGAAGTAGATGCCTTAAATTGGCATGATAGATTGACATGGCCTGAAATTGGTGAAGCAGCAGACATATTTCCAAAAGGATTGCTTGCAGGTATTGATGAAACGAGAACATTAGTTGATGGAAAACCTGATGACATAAAGGATAATATCCTTGATGCGCTGAAGAAATCAACAGAGAATGATAATAGAGTTATTATTGCTCCAGGATGTGTAATTCCCATAACTGCTCCAGACGAAAATATTGAAATTATTTCCCAAACAGTTAAAAAAACTAGAAAAGGATAGAGGACGATGAGCATAAAAGAAGAAGAAGAGATTATTGTTACTAAACAAGCAACTAGATTTGGGTGGAAAGATTTTATCCTCAACCTTCTTTTTAGCTTGATTATGATATCAAGTTTTGTTGTGTTTGTGATTTGGGATAGTCCTGCCAGCGATGATATTACAGATTGGTTACTAAGAATTGCAGTTACTATACTTCCCCTGTTTATTTTTGTAAATAGAACAATCAAGGAATTTTTCTATACCAAAGACTTCATCAAAATTGTAGGTGTAGAAATACATTATCGTTCAACACCGCTTTTGATGACAGGATATAGGACAAAGAAAGGAAAAATACTAGTTAAAGAAGTAAGAAGATATGGTTTGTCACGTATTCCCAGAAAACTATCACTGGATATGTGGAGAAAATATAGAAATAAAGCTATGCTTGTGATACAACTACGAAGTGGAAAAGAATTTTTTGTTGGTGAGTTCATTTCAAATGAAGATCTATCAGAAATCATTCTTCACATCAAACATATGTATCCAAAAGCAAAGTTTTCTACAAACCTAAGAGAAGAATTTCCTGAAATAGATAAGAAAGAAAAGGAATTAGCAAAATCCAAGAAGTTTAAGAAGATAGATGATATTGATGATGAACCTGAGGGCACAGGATATAGAAAACGATGAGAAGAATATCCTAGCTTTTATTAATGAAATTCATAGATTGTAAATAGATGACAACTAACAAATCATCAAGCTTTACTAGTGATAAAAGAAATATTGC
>JAUWJS010000060.1 GCA_030607575.1 Candidatus Heimdallarchaeota archaeon
GGTGTACGCGTCGAGCTTCGGCGAGATGTTTAGCCCACAATCACTAATTGCTCAAGCGTAGTTAGGAAAAATGGAAATCGGTTCGTCAGATTCTAGGAGAGTTATTGTCAGCTAATTTTAGTTTACAATAAAAATTCTTGTTAAGAGAAATATTGAAGCTAGCTATAGAAAGAGGTTCATCGACTAAAATGTTATCTTGAGTAAAGCTAGCTTCAAAATAGATATTATAACTCAACTTATAAACTCACTAATAATTAAAATTTCTTTAAATTAGAAGAAAAGACTTCACTTGAGAAGATCATCAAAAGGAGATGTAGACCAATCTATTAAGCTGAAAATTAGTGCAAAGATTATTGTAAAGACAAGAACTGCTATACCAATAAGTAGAATCTCTTCTAGCATGGGTCCTCCTCTTTTCTTTGATCTCAAAGCCTTAAGGAATGTAATTATGAACATCTATATCAATAATGAAATGCAAAATATCTATTTAAACCCAACAAGATTCAGAGTTTATTTAAAAGTCGTGACGCAAATTACAGCTAAATTGCAGTTAAGTTGAGTCATGTTGAGTTAAAAAGGTAAAAAGGGAGACTTATGTATAATCTAAGGTCTCCAAGCTGGAGGTAAAATTCCATCGTCTCCTTCGTCAGGGTCATATCTTTCTTCGTACATCATAGTTCACTCTCGGAAAGGGTTACCATAATAGTTGAAAGAAGCTATTAAAACACACAAGAAGAAAGAAGAAAGAAAGGTAAGATTTTGGTTAGTTTGGAAAATAAAGAGGAGGTAATATACCTTCGTCTCCGCCTTCAGGATCATATTTTGGTTCGTACATAATGTTTCATCTCAGGAGAGTTACTCTAATAGTAGAAGAAAGATTGTTTAGATGATGTATATCCCCACAGCTTAGCTGAGATTGCCGAATTTTTCAAAACCTATAAAGGACTAGAACATGGGAAAAAGGTTGAGGTTGTGGGATGGGATTCAAAAGAAGAAGCTTTCAAAACAATAAGTCATTCAATGAAATTATATGAAGATTTATTCAAGGCTAAATAATTCAATTCCCGATAACTTTAACTGCTAAAAGTACAGGTCTCTTTTTCCAAAAGTTTTCGTTGTCATAACGGAATAATTATAACCATAAGTCATTTGAAGGTAATTTGGAAACTATATAGTTTAAAGGAGATAGACTGTAAAATGAGTCTTGAAAAGTGGATAGATAAAGAAGATTTGGAAAAGCTTAGAGCTTTAGAAAATCCTAAGGTTGAAAGAGTTATTGAAGAGTATCTTACTCTTTGTAAACCTGCCAAAGCTAAAATTATAGATGATTCACCAGAGGATATTGCTTTTGTACGTCAGCTAGCAATTGACAAAAAAGAAGAGATAGTACTAGGTCTAGAAGGACAAACAGTACATTTTGATGGTTATTATGATCAAGCTCGTGATAAGAAAAACACACGACTTTTAGCACCTGCTGGGGAGAAGGAAAAGTATGGAAAACATATCAATACAGTTGATCGTGATGAAGGACTAAAAGAAGTTTTAGAAATTATGGATGGAGCAATGGAAGGAAAGATTGCTATTATTAGATTCTTCAGTCTAGGTCCAACAAAGTCAAGATTTTCACTTTGCGCTTTGCAAATTACAGATTCAGCTTACGTAGCTCATTCTGAAGATTTACTATATAGACAAGGTTATGAAGAATTTAAAAGATTAGAAGATTCTGAAGACTTTTTCTATTTCATTCACTCAGCAGGAGAGTTAACTGATAAATATGTAACAAAAAATGTTGATGATAGACGCATATATATTGATTTACAGGAAAATCGGGTTCTGTCAGTTAACAATCAATATGCTGGAAACAGTTTAGGTTTGAAAAAACTTGCACTTCGTTTAGCTATAAACAAAGCAATTCATGAAGACTGGTTAACTGAACATATGTTCATTAGCGCAATCTGGCCATTAGATAAAAGCAGAAAAACTTACTTCCTCGGAGCTTTTCCAAGCGCATGTGGAAAAACAAGCACAGCAATGGTTCCAGGAAACACAATTATTGGAGATGACATTGCTTATCTTAGAATCTATGAAAGTGGTGAGGTTAGGGCTGTCAATATAGAAAGAGGGATTTTTGGAATCATTAAGGACGTTAGTCCAAAGGATGATCCAGTTATCTATAACAGCTTAATGACACCAAGAGAAACTATTTTTTCTAACATATTGGTTTCAGAAGGAAAATCATACTGGCTAGGTATGGGGAAACAAGTAACTATTCCAGAATCTGGAATGAACTGGACTTCGTCTAAGCTTGGTGAATGGCATGAAGGTTTCTGTTGCAACGAGGAAGGAAAGGAATTCAAGTTTTCTCACCCAAATGCTCGTTATACAATAAGATTAGAAGAGTTAGAAAATGTAGACGAAGCATTACATGATCCTAATGGAGTAGAGGTTTCAGCGATTATTTATGGAGGAAGAGACAGCGATACTTCTGTTCCAGTTTATGAATCATTCAGTTGGGAGCACGGTGTTTATATTGGTGCTTCTGTAGAATCTGAAACAACAGCTGCAACTTTGGGGAAAGCAGGTGTCAGAAAACATCAACCAATGGCTAACCTTGATTTCATAGTAGTTCCACTAGGAGAGTATCTTGAAGCACATTTAGATTTTGGAAGACGAATTGCTCAAAATAAAGTTCCAAAAATATTCTCAACAAACTATTTCCTCAAGGATAAAAAGGGACGTTACTATGATGAAATTCTTGATAAAAAAATATGGTTACTTTGGGCAGAAAAGAGAGTCCACGGAGAATGTTCGGCTATGGAAACGCCAATAGGTTACATTCCTAAATATGAGGATATTAAAGCCTTATTCAAAGATGCTTTTGATTTTGATTATATTAAGGAAAGATATGTAGCAGAATTCTCTATCAGAATTCAGAAGTTCTTAAAGAAAATTGAAAGAATAGACATAATATTCAAAAATGAAAAAGATGTTCCCGAAGAATTCTTTAATGAATTAGAAAACCAACGACAAAGATTATTAGAAGCCAAGGAAAAGTATGGAACAGAAGTTTTATCTCCATTTCTTTTCCAAGGCTGATCAAGCAAGCAAAGAGTATGACAATTGTGGGGAATATATAGGAAAAAATAGATACTATACTGATATAATTGACTTTAAGCTATGTTCACGAGGATGAAAGCGAAAAGAAGAAAATCAGTAAATTTGCTATTCTCAATTGTGTTATTGGAATACCTACAATCGCCTTCTTGATTCTATTTTTAGCCAAAGGACTTTTAGTGAACTACTCAGCTATTGTATACTCAGCTATTGGTTTACTTGGACTCGGAATAGCTTATTCAATATACAAAATGATTAGAAGATAGAATATTTTTTTCAATAGTTTTTTTTCAATGAATTTTATTCTAGATGTTGTAAAAATAGCTTTTAAACCATTATTTTCTTCTAAAACAGCTGAACTATCGAAAAGTACGGTTTATACCGACAAAAAACGTGAAATTTCATTCTGTAATCGCCTAATTTCGACATTCTAAGTTAGATAAATTTTTTGTCGGGAGTTTTACAAAGGGACATTCAATCAACGGATTTTCAGCTTAATAATATCTTTCTAGTGAAGATAAAAAAAATAGTTAAACAAACCATAAGTAAATATCTAGAAAAAGAAGTAGATAAATGTATTTTCTCAACTTTAAATATTCAATTAGGCTGTATTATGCAATACAAGATCTGTATTGAACAAGTTTAACTGTCTGTGTGAGATGTTATGAAATTTGTCCCAAAGCACTATCTATTATCAAATCCAGTGTTTTGGGATCCAATTTTCATAGAATGGGATTACACTGAATCAATATTACTAACAGCTTATGACCTGTTAAGAAATGATAGTATCATATATGATTTGCACAGTAAATCTATGACATTAAAAGAATTAATGAGAGAAAATGGTTTCCCCAAAAAAACAAAAATTTTTGCTGATACAGGAATATTCATGCTGGAATGGTTAAACTCTATAAGGGAAAATCATTTAATCAAGACTATTCCAAAATCACTTTACCAGTTAATGATGTTCTTGAAGGATATGAATTAATGGATCCGGATTTACTAGTAGTACCTGATGAGATTATCCTACCCATGGACTCTGATATCATAGTAAAGAAGAAAATAGAAAATATGAAAGAGAATGTCATTAAAACTCTAGACCGTTTTCCAAAGAGCAAGGTAATCGGAGTAATCCAAGGATTAACAAGTAAAACTATGGATAATCTATATGATTTCGAAAAAAATCATGGGATAACCATTTTTGCCAGAGGAGGACTCATACCAATTAAAAGAAGAAATAATTTGTATTGTGAAACAATAAAATATTCTAGACAAATTACAAAGGAAAATTTCTTACATGCTTTTGGGATAGTGAACCTTAGTCAGATTAAATGTTATGGAAGATGTGCTAACATTGATTCATTTGATAGTACAATTGTAAGAGCTTTAACTTCTGAATTATACTTTGTAGACGAAAATCTTGTTAAACATAGATTTAGTGATGAGGTTTTAACCAAATGTGACTGCTATTTTTGTGACAGATTAAGATCATTGAGATTAGAAAATTATGAGTATCTTGGTAGGTCTATTATAGAAAAATTGTATCTTCACAATATTATAGCAATAAGAAACTACTGTGACAGTGTAGAATGTTTTTGAAGTCACTATGGGAAGTTTAATATGATTCTGGAAAGAAATATAAAAAGAAATATTACATATATAATACATCTATAATTCTAGTTTAATACAGGATATTCTTTGTCAATAAGTTTTTTATTTCAAATATTTCCACATGAATTAATGTTGGAAGAAATTAGAGAGTTACTAAAAAGAATTGACCAAATAGTTGACTCAGAATCAAGAAGAACAGAAGATCAAATGGATGAACTGAAAGAAGAACTTCTAATGTTTCAAGATTCAAAAGAAAATTTGTCATCTATTCATTCTCAAGTCAAAGAGTTAACTAACGAATTAGACCTATTCAAAGAAAGAAGTAGTGAATTACAAAAAAGAGTTGATGAACTCAAACCGCTAGAAGATAAGTGTGATTCATTAGAAAATCAAGTCAAAAAATCAGAACTTAAACAGGAAGGGTATATATTCACAATTAGAGTGATATAAAAGTGGATTCCAAGTCAAAAAGAAAATATTGATGTTCTTGTTGCATTGGCATCATCACCAAATCACGAATCAACTTTCAAGAAGCTTCATAAGGAAACAACAATTCCAGCAGTTACCTTGAAGAACAGAATTATGCCAATTCTAGCTGATAACTCCCTAGTTAAAATAGAAGGGGACAAGGTAACATTAACTATATCTGAACAAGAAAAATGAAGAAATTATTTCATTGATAAGTTCCATAAAATTAAATAAGACTAAGAAATAAACTATTCTTACATGAAGAAACTTGTCAGATCAAAGCGAGGTGTATCAAACATTATATCTACACTGGTTATTTTCACTGTAATGGTAAGTGCTTTGGGACTAGCCTTTTCACAGATAGTTCCTTCCCTAGAAAGATTTCAAACAGAAAGCGACATGATTACAGCAACAAATTCCTTCCTCTCATTTGATTCTGAAATTAAAAGATTAATTTCAGCTCCCGATAACTCATCAAGTGTGGTTAGATACAATTTAGATAGTGGAATCTTAGATTTGACAGAAGAACGAGAAAATTTTCTACTAATTACTTCGGGTGTGGATAATCTACTAAATTATTCATACTTTTCAGGAGAAGTTCTTTACAGAATCGAGGGAAATTTCAAAGGATCTGGCGGTTTAATTTATGATTTTGGGAGTCCCCTGTTACTTGTTTATTCTATTAATAGAACCACACAAATCACAAATATTGCCCACCAATCATTCGATGGGTATAAGGTTTTGAAGTTATTCTACAGTGCTTACGTAAATATTGAAAAAGTATCAGATACCAAAGTTGAGATTAATTTTATGATTGTTAATTTGAAAACTACTAAAACAGCTGAGGGGCAAGGAGAATATTTCCCCATAATTAACACAGCAAGTAAAATTATGATTACAAAAGAGAGCCAAATAACAGAAACATATGATTTAGGGTGGAGGAGTGACGACTTGAGTATGACTGCTTTAACTAGTGATTTTTCTCAAAATATTATTTATCATATTGCTCCTGAAACATTTCATCTAACTCTAAATGTAATCCATATTAACATAGATTTCAGCACAGTATGATTGTAACAACATCATACAAACTTCTTTTTGTATAACTCAAAGATGTATTTATATTGAATAACAGCTACAGTATATCAGCGAAGTTTTCTCGTGTGGGACTAGACTTATGGCATATAGCCTTGGATGAAAGTCTCACTTCGAAACTTCGCTATCATTTTATTTCTTAGCCCTATTACTCAAAATAAATATCTTCATAAAGGTTTAACGATGAATTAGTAGTGGTTGCTTTATATGGATCAAATTGTGAAATTCAGTAATGTTTCAAAGAAATTTCAATTGTTCTGGGAAGAAATAGTAATCTTCGAAAATACGAATTTAGAATTTAATAGAAATGAATTAGTGCTTTTTTATGGTCCAAGTGGAAGCGGAAAGACTACTCTAATTAACTTGCTAACCGGATTACTGAGCCCTGATGAGGGGGAAATTCAAGTAGCAGGATTATATGTTGATTTAATACCGGAAAAGGAGAAGTCAGATTTCAGATCAAACTACCTAGGAATAGTTTTTCAAGAAAATAACTTGGTGTCAACTTTAACAGTGAAAGAGAATATTATACTTTTTCAGGAACTGTGTGGTTATGAGGTAGAAGGTAAAGAAGAGAAAATTGACTTACTATTAGAAAAACTTGGAATAGATCACAGAAAAGATAGTTTTCCAGTACAACTTAGTGGGGGGGAAAAGAAGAGAGTCGCTATAGCAAGAGCATTATCTAACGACCCATATATACTGATTTTAGACGAACCAACAGGAAATCTTGATAGAGAATCTGCAGATGAACTCTGTAATTTAGTTGTGGAACTCTTTTTGACAACAGATATCACAGTTATTGTTTCTTCTCATGATCAAAAGATGAATGAAATTGCAACATTAGTGTATAGAGTAGGATCAAAGCAAGTTAAACTAGAAGAAGAACATGAAGAAAGAAGAAAAAGTGAAGAAATTGAATACCGTCCAATAGATTCTTTAGAAAGAGGAAAAGAGGACATATTCATGGAAGAAGCATTACTGGATCCTATTGAATAAGGAAGTATCAGAAGTTGATGTTATGATAGGTCAAATGAAATTTGCGTGGATTGGGTTTAAGAGATCATTTCTTGCATCAATGTTTTCTTTCATTAGCCAAATCGTAACATATTCAGCAATAACGATAAGTATTGCTATATTCTCAATAGTAAAACCTTTTCTAAATTGGTCCGTCAACAGTGTTTTTTACAAATCGTATGTTATTATGGGAATTCTGTTTATTGTAGTAAGTATTGTTATCGGAGCAGTTGTCACAGCAAGATCAATTGATTTGAAGTTTATGAGTCAAAAGGATGATATTGCTATAATGAAAAACGTAGGGGGGAAGAACAAGTGGATATATAGTTATTTCATCTTTAATCAAATTTTAACCTCAGTTATTATGTTATTGTTAGGAATAATCTTAGCTCTCATCTTACTAGCGGTAATTTTCTATTCATTCAAATTCAGTTTCTTTTTTAATCATATTAGGTTCATACCAATCTTAGGAGCAAATATAGCCATACTTATTATTTCTTATTTAAAATCTCATTACACAATAATTAGATTCATTGAAGAGAAAAATTTCGAAGTTTCCTCAAGCAAACTGAGCTCTTATAAGAGTATTTTCGAATTTGATGGGTTATTAAGCAAGTTTAAAGCAGTAAGAAAGTTGGCTAGTAAGAACTATATTAGATCAGGAAAGATCCTGGCTAGTTTTCTATTCAGTTTCTTTCTGGCTTTTTCATCAATATCTTTTGCACTGGGACCAGTTGCAATAGCAGAAACGTATAATAGCTATCTAGACAATAGATTCTACGATAGTACATATGTAATAGCACAAGAAGGAGTAATAGATTTTTATAGCTCAAATTTCGGTGCTCAAAATTATGTTAATGACGCTTACATAAGCGAACTAGAGGATATTGATTTCTTTAAGAATAAATCATTGGAAATAAGTTTTCTAAATGATATAGAGAGCACAGGTATTGATGCGAAGAAACTTTTCCTTACGAAACTAGAGGTTCAAGAAGTTGCAGCACTAGACATCACCCCAGATGGATATGTACAAGTAGGAGCCAACAGAACCTTCCATGCAACAGTTATAGGGTATCAAGAAACAAGCATTTTTGAAGATATGTTGCTTTGGGGATCTTTACCAGGTTCGAACGAAGTAATTATAGGTGACTCTCTAGATAATTTAATCTTTGAGAACAGTACCATGCAGAAAATAGAATTAACTGAAAATTCGAGTAGGTATGGTATAAGCGGGGTTGCTTTAGATGTATTTGCAGCAGGTTTTACAGTATATGTACCAATAAGTAAATTAAATTCAGAATCCATATCTAACGGGCCAAATATAATCTTGCTAGAAGATCTTAATTCAACTACTTATTCAACAATAGCCAGTTTAGTAGAAACAAACGGATACGTAATGAGTGAAATTTCGGAAATAAGAGAAGAAAACATCAAAGAATATGACAACTTTTCATATATGTTTGATATACTGGGAATAATTCTCTTTAGTATTTTTACCTTTCAAATTATTGTATTTGCATTCCTGTATTATTTAACTTACAAAAAAGACTACGAACTCTTGTATAAACTAGGCATTGAGAAAAAGAAGATCTCCAAGATAAATGTTAATTCAATATTACTACAATTAGTACCAGGAATATTGTTTGGAAGCTATTTTGGATCAATAATAACAAGATATTTCCTTGTACCATACACAAAAATGGGGTATTATTTAGCATTTCTATTTGGAATCATTGTTTGGTTTATACTTGCAGGGTATATAGGGGCAACAATGGCAAGCAGAAAAGGATTAAAACAAATTTATGACTCACTTTACAAAAATAAAATAATCAAAAAATAGTCCAATTTATGTCTATTAGGTTATTGGGACAAAGTCCTTAGTCAGCATCTTATTAATTTCTCGCTGAGGTACTTCTTTACTCCTAAGACCAGCAACAAAGACGTTAAGACAATCTTTGCAATAAACTTTCTTAATTCTAGTATTATATGTTAGTGGTGACATAAACTTGCTTTTACCACAAATATCACATCTATCTTGAATACCTGATGTTAGATCAGCAGTACAATCTGCGCAGTAACTAGCTTTATTTGGAACAGGTCTTCCACACTTCGCACAAAAACGCACTCGCGTAACCATGATATTGAAAATTCACAATTGAAATATTTTAAACTTGTGGAACTGCTATAATGTGTAAAATCTGTACACACTCACCCCCCTTCGTTTCTATTGGAAAAAGACATATTTGTACATATTATTCAGATATGTGTACACATGTTATTTGTACATAGTCCTTAATCATACTAAACGCTTCATTATATAAACGTTTCGTTTTTCAATTAGAAAAACATCTATTTTTTAATATAAACAGTTCTACTGGAAGAAAGGGGGTGAGAGAGAGATTTGCCTTACAAATCTAAGATATTACCAAAGTTTTTAATGGTTTATCAATAGTCTAACATGATATCTATCCTTATAAACTTAAATTGAAAAAGTATAGCAAGTAATAAAGTGAGTAAAATGCCTAAAGAGGTTACAATCAAACTACCTGATGGAACAATCATAAGAATACCTTCTGGAGATACAGAGAGTCTTAAAACAACACTTGCTTTAGTTACAGGAAAATCCGATGGATCAGTTCCTGCTGAAGAAGAAAAAGAACAGCAAAAGGTTACCAGCATTAATGATCTTTTAGGTGCTTCAAAAATAGAAAGAATTGCGAGTATAATTCGAAACCATTATCCTGAAGGGGATAGGTTTATTTCAAATGAAGTATGTGAATTATACGAAATAATTTTCAGGGAAGGGGTAAAAATGAGTACAGTTAGCACTTACCTCTCTAGATTAGCAGATGAAAACATGCTAAATAGGAAGGGAAGTGTATCACAAAGATTGTATTCAGTTACAAAGAAACTCTTAGAAAGCTACGGGGAATTAAAGGTTCTTGAAATACCAGCAGATCTCTTGAAATAACTATTTTTTAACTTTCACTGTAGCGAAATTAAAACTGAAAAATCTTACCACGTAAAATTTCATTAGTGTGGTAAGATACTTTTAAAACTTCGGTGCCTGGTTCTATGCTTTACTAAGATCTAATATCTCCTCTGCTAGAAACAGTTTCTTTGTCAGTTTCTTTCTTGTTATCTTTTAGTATATTTCTACTATTCTAAGTATAACTTGAACAAGTGATAAACAATGAAGACTGAATATGATCCTGATGAAGGAGACGAAGGAATACTCCCCCCAGCTTGGTCACCATATTGAGATCAAGGCATTTTTCCTTTTTTTTCCAACGTTAATTTATTTAATTTCGTAAATTACCCCTTTATACTTCCTCATTTATATACCATTTTGCTGATTATATTGCGAATGACATGATAGATAAAGAGATGTTAACAAAAAAGATCTTGGAATTAAGAACTTTAGAAGATGCTTTTAATATCCTGAGAAATCTTAGAATTGCATGTGCAAATGAAAAATCTAACATATTAGTGGACTTAATTGACAATATGATTCAAAAGAGTGATGTTTTCGATAATAAACGATTACTTTGTTTCTTCTACGATTTGAAAATAAGACAAATGTATAGTTCAAAAAGGAATTTACCTCTGATTAATCCTTTAATCTTAAAAATGCAAAATATAGCATATAATAATAATTATTATGATGTTCAGGCACTAACAAAACAGCTTCAATGGCATATTGAGAAGTTAGTAGGAAACAAAAAGAATAGTTCAATATATATAAGGCAAGCAATGCAAATTCTGAAAACTCAAGAAATAAAAGATGAATATGTTATTCATGGGTGCAAATATTCATTTGCATTGGAAATGTGGTCAGAAAGCCGAGATTTCAGAAGTGCAAAGATTCTAGAGGAATGCTTGGAATACTTTCTCTCTAATAGGTTTTACCATGGAATAATAATGTCTTTTGGTATATTAATCATCATCTATCAACAGACACAGAATAAAGACGAATCAATAAAATTAATAAAAAGAATTCTCTGTAACAAAGATTCTTACCTTAAAATGCCAAAAGAAATCAAATCAATTGTTCACTTTTTCATTGGTTTTGTTCATATTCTAAACTTTAATCTAAATGAGGCAGAAAATCATCTCTTGGAATCCCAAAACATATTAAAACACACATATAAAACAAGTATTTATTCAGGATACTATTTGACAACTCTATCTCATCTTACTAGCACCTATGCTTTACAAGGCAAACTGAGATTGGCTTTAGATCAAATAAAGCGGGTTAAAGAGTTATTAGAAGAGGAAATAGCGTTAAAGAATCTTGACTCTTTCAATAAAAATCAAATAATCTATTCTTTCAATCTAACCAAATTTTACATTCAATCAAGATTAAGTAACTTTTGTGTAGAAAAACTCCAAGATTTAATTGAAACTATTCTTAGTAATGTAGATACTTACCATAGTAATGCCATTATGTTAAGTGAGTTTATACTAAATGCTAACTTGACTAAAACTGAATTACAAAATATGAGGAAGTTGGATAATTCTAGCACTAGACGAATAGAACACATTCTAGACTTCCTAATATTTCAAGATGATAATGATGATAAACAAACTCTTCAGAGGATAAACACGCTAAAAAGAAGACCTGTAGAGGAGAGAATGACTTATGTTGAAAGAGCATTTGCTGATTTATTAGCAGCACAGGAATATTACAAGATCAACCGGTTTTTAGAAATACAATCTCTACTAAAGAACTACCAGAACCATCTTCATTCTATTGAGGTTCTTGAACTCCGTGTCTTTATGGAAGCTTTTATTCAAGTTGGTGCATTCAAAAGTGGAGATCCTCTTGGACCAGCTTTACAGTACATGGCAATTAAGAAATGCAGAAATTATGGTTTCAGTAGATTAGAAAATAGATTATTAAATTATCTAGATATGCAAAGCAAAAATATTCAGTCACTAGTGTAATACAAACCTAGGCTGGATCATCTTCTATATCCTCCTTACAATTTCTTTTCTTTATTTAATTCAACTAATAAATTCTATTTGGTAAGATTTCTCTTTGGATTTTTCTTCTTACCACACAATTTTATTATCTTGTGGTAAGATTTTTCTTTTTCCTTTTGCCTTTACAATTCTAAAGAAAGCTATTTGAAATCGTTCAATACTTGATTAATAGCAAAAAGAACCTTTCCTTCTTGTTCAGTTTCGTATAAATCTTCTAAAGATTTTAAAGCTCTTGAATCCTTTAAATTACTTAAGAGCAAGACAGTTTCTTTTCTTACTATTGGAATCATATCAATATTTGAAGAAATTCTTGGAGTTTAAGATACAGAAGTCCAATCAATGTTAGAATCTACTAACAATGAAGATTAACATAATTTCTCTGTACAATGTTTTTATATCCAAATGTTCTTTCCTAGGTGATGGATTGGAAAGAGTGGCTAGAACCAGATCCTAAAACCGTAGATTCTTTGCTTAGGATTCTAGAAGAAGAACTAAAAGAATCTAGAATAAGGCTTATTATAAGCAGAGATACTAATTTGCAGGATTTATATACAACAAGGTATGATGTATTCCAAATTGAGCTTCTAAATCCTGTAGCACAGGTAATAAATTCCTTCAAATCACTTCTTGACCATAGAATCATTCTTCCCCTAGCGGAATTAATTACGAAAGAAAAATTATTATTCAAAGAAGAGAAATTTTGGGCTCTAACTCTAGGAGTGAATGAGGAAAAAGTTATTTCTGGGATGAAGATTTTAAAAGAAAATGAATATCAATTAAACTCTGAAAAGGTGAAAGAGGTTTTGAGGAATTTAGGTTTAGAAGGAGAACCACCATTTTTTGCCGGAAAACCACCTGATTTAGAAAAGAGAACTTACGAGGAACTTTCGAAATGGAGATTATTCTATGCCCTCCGTGATATATACCCACAATGGGAGGAGGAGATTATCGAAGGGTATATAGAATCTTGGGACGATTTACATGAATTCTGGATCTGGGAAATCACAAGTAATATAATTTGGTCCTTGGGAAAGATAGGTACTAAAGAAGCTGAAGAATCTCTTCTGAAAATACTGGATGTTAAACTAAAAGAACATGAATCAGCTAACTCAAATCCAGAAATAGTAGAAAGTAGAACTGTCAAAACACTTAGATATTCTTCAACTTTCCAGATAATCGAGAGATTATATGAGATGGGTAATAAGAATGTAATAAAAATTCTCGAAGATTTACTCAAAACTGTAAAAGAAGTGAGTAAAGAACAAAAAATCGAACTTGAGCAACAAAAGCCTATCAAGCTAAAGAAAGTGCAACAACAAATCTTGAATTATATGTTTATTGAAAAAATAGAAAAAGAGATTAAATTTTTACTAAAAAAATAGAAAAAGTGATTGAGTATATTTAGCACTTACTTATCTAGGTTGCAGATGAGAATATGCTAAGCAGGAAGGGTAGTGTGCCTCAAAGATTGTATTCAATTACAAAGAAATTAGTGGAAAGTTATGGGGAATTGAAAGTATTGGAAATACCTCCTGATCTTCAAGTCAATCTATTTTTATTTCTTTTGCGCTGCTGAAATGAGCTGATTTTTATCTTACCACACATTCTATTTTCTATGTGGTAAGATATTCTCTTTTTCCTTCGCTTTCTTTTAAAAAAATCCCTCTCCCTTCCTCCTTTTATCTTTATATTCTTGTGAACTCTTCTACTGTCTCTTTCTTTGTCATCTTTTTTCTTTTGGATGTTTTATAGCTTTCTTATATTAGTATGATAACCCTTTCCGAAATGATGTAAAATGAAAACTAAATATGACCCTGACGAAGGAGATGGGGATATATTACCCCCTATGTGGAGACCGTAATTTTTCCTATATGTCTCTTTTATTGCTCTTTTTTTTATTAAACTGCAATCTAACTGCAATATTTTTAGTTATTCATTCTTCTTACCACACAATTATATTTTCTTGTGGTAAGATTCTTTTGTCTCATTTTGCTGTTCTTTGTTTAGAAAAAGTATTCTCTCTCCTTCCCTTTTTTCTTCTTACTAAATTCTTGTAAATCCTTCTACTGTCTCTTTATCCAGTCTTTCAACCAACTTGATTATGAGCTTAATTGCATTGGTTACGTCGTTTAAA
>JAUWJS010000077.1 GCA_030607575.1 Candidatus Heimdallarchaeota archaeon
CGTAAGCGCTTCTCTCTCGAAGTGTGGGCGGGGTAGGAGGGGATGTGACGTCCCCATGATGTGTCATAGACACTTCTAAAGAATTTGTACAAAATTCATGTCATAACCTCATTAGTAGTAAGCTAACCCTTAAATGAAATTAATATTCACTGAATATAATGCAAGAGATTTTTGAGTACATGACTTCTAGATTCTCAAATCTTTTACAAGTTATGCTTAAGGAATTAGTAGAAGATCAAGAAGACCAAAATCCAAATGAGAAGCTAAGAAAAGGAGCTATTGTTGGATTAGAAGAAATGCTCAAAAATCCAGATGATTACGGAGAAACGGATAAATTCGAACTAGCTTGTTTATGTTGTTATATTACACAAAAAATGAAAGCTGATGAAGCTTTTATTCAGCTTTTGAAACAAATAAAGCATCCATATATCGAAATTTTTGTGGTTTATTTTGAAGAGAATCCATCAAATTATTTGGAATCATTTGAAAAAATCAAAAAACTCTCAACAGTAATCAAAGAATATGAAGACTATAATGAAGAAATGGATGCTAATATAGCGGAGATCCATTCCTGGATATATGGTCAACAAGGCGATATTGTAGAGATTAAGGAAATCTACAAGAAAGTCAGAAAAAGGATTCCAGAAACTGACAATCTAATTGAACAATTTGGTTTACTGGAAGCTTTAATGAACTCTCTCTGGTGGTTTTTACATTCAGGAGTAGATTTTGATTTTGATGAGATTATTTCTTTTGTTAATCCTTACATTAAGAAATTCAAATTTTACAAAGTTTACACAAGTTTCCTAAATGTCAAAGGTTCTAAACACAGTTTTATGGGCGATAATGCTAAGGCAATGGCTAGTTTTGAAGAACTAGTTAAAGTTCACGAAGAGTTTAATGATGATTATAGATTGTCAATTGCTGTTGGTAATCTCGCAGAAGTTTATCTAACTGTTGGAAAGACACAGAAAGCTAAAGATATGATGGAGAGGGCGATTAATCTTTACAAGGAATCAACTGGTCAATGGCCTTACCTGTATCTAACAGAGATTGGAAATATGTACTATCTTCTTGGAGATGATAGAGCAGAAGAATCCTTCTTACGTGCTTATGAAATTCAGAAAAAAGAAAAATCGATGCATAAAGCTTTCATTATGTATGAATTGATTCATTACTATTTGAGAACAGAAAATCTTACAGCATCAAGTAAATATCTAAAGGAATTAAGAAGCTTATCTAAAGAATTAGAAACTCCTTCAATTAACGCTAGAGTTGATTACCTTAGAGGTTTCTATGAAATGCTCAATCATAATCTATCTAATGCTGTAACTTTCCTTCAATCATCATTAGAACAATCAAAATTGACTAAAGATATAGAGCTTATACTCTATTGTAACATTCAGCTTTCAGTTGCTTATCTATGGTATTATAGAATGTTGGAAGATCATGAATCTTATAATCTTGCATTATCATATATAGATACTGTTAAACAACTAGCAGTAGAAAACAATCATAATCAAATATTGACCACTAGTCTAATGATTTGTGCTGTTTTATCCTCTATCAACGGTGAATATGAGGAAGCAATCAAGGACTTAATTGATGCAAAAGAGATTGGAAAAAACATAGATCTAGAAGGATTAACTTCTGATTTGAATAGAATTGAGGAAAGCATTGTAAAAGCTAGAGATACTGGTCAGTTAGATGTTAAAGGAAGGAATGTTATTGAATATATTTTACCTCAGTTTAAATCGCTATTATCACTGAAAATGATGCAAACTAAGCAAAAAGATGTAGAAATTCTTGGAGTACTAATAATCTCTGATAGCGGTATTCCAGTATTTTCAAAGCTGAAAGAAAAACTCAAAACTAATGATCTTCTATTATCTGGATTGTTAATGGCAATTACTCAATTTGCTGAAAGTATTCTTGATGGAAAGGATATTGGCAGACTGAAAGATGTTAACTACGAAGATTTTTGTATAACTCTTCAAGCAATAAAGAATGGAATTGTTGCTGTAATCGCTTCAGAAGTCAGTTCAGAAATAAGAATGTGGGCAATGTCTTTAGCTAACAGAATTAAGGAAATCCCTCCTGTTGTAACAAAGTTTGTTTCTACAGTACCTAGTAAAATTGAAGATTTATTAGAACAAGTAGATATTTAAATTTCAGTTGGTTAGATCTCACTTAATGTTACCAAGAATTTTTAAATGAAAAATAATAGCAAACTAGTGAGTGAATTCTGCAGATGAATGAAACTATAGCTTTTGTCCAAACACCTAAGGATATAGCAAAATTGATGATTTCACTTATTTCAGAAAACAAAAAAATTCAGAGGAACATATATATTCTAGATACCGGCTTCGGTAAGGGAATCTTCCTTAAAGGTCTTCAAGAAGCAGGATTTACGAATATTGAGGGAATTGAACTTAGTAAAGACTTGTATGAATTCTGTTCAAAGAAATTCCCGAATGTTACACTCTACAATGATGACTATTTAGATTGGATGAGTCTAAAAGAATATGATCTCATAATAGGTAATCCGCCTTATACTCATTATAATTCTCTTCCCCAATCTAGTAGATCAAAAGTTGTAAGAATTGTAGGAAATAAAGAGTCAGATATTTACTATGCATTCATTTTGAAATCTATTGAATTGTTGAAAGAAGGAGGAGAATTAATTTTCATTGTTCCATATGGTTTCTTCTTTAATACTTATGCCAAGGTGATTAGAGAGAGAATAATCGATAATGGTTATCTGGAAACAATCATAGATTTGGATGAAACCAGATTATTTGAAGATGAAAATCCTGAAACACTGATTTTTAAGTTTGTAAAGAAACCTTTGAAATCTCAACAGAACATTAGAATACTTAGGATAAAAGAAAAAAATTTTAAACCAAATGCCATCAAGAATAAAGCAGCTGAATCATTATCAAAAAGCAAAGAAAATGAGGTTTTTACTTACTACGAAAGAGAAATGTTTACTCATGAAAACGAAGTATGGACAACCTATCCTGAGAAGACTTTTTCTGACTTCTATCTTTTAAAAGAAGTATGTTGGATTGGAGTCGGTTTGGTTTCAGGATTTGAACAAGCTTTCATTCTAAATGAGGAAGAAAAATCTCTATTAAATAATAAAGAAAAGGAATTTTTAGTAAAGGCTATCAAATCAAAACATTGTAAAGGATATTGGACAGATGGTTTTGAGTATTATTTGTTGATTGATAAAAGGATTAATTCTGAAGTAGAACTGAAGAGCTATCCTACTATTCATAAGAAGCTTATCTCGCATAAGGATAGCATGGCAGTTAGGTATTTTCCAGCTAGTAACAAATGGTTTCATTGGCAAGCATTAAGGAATTATGAGAAGCTGAAATCTTTTCATGCTCAACCCAAAATTTTCGTTCCTAGTTTAGATAGAAGTACAGAGAACAGATTCAGTCTAACTGAAGAACCGTATTTACCCTCTGGCGATGTACTTACACTGGTTCCACAGCATAAGAATCCTTTCTTTCTATTAGGCTATCTTAATAGTAAATTCTTTAGGGAATATTATCTCTCTGCTGGCGCAAGGAGAGGTCATAGAATCTCGTACACTCAAAGAATTATGAGCAATGTGAAAATTCCTATTTTTAATCAAGAGACAGAAAATAAAATAGCTAAAATAGCAAAAAATATTTTTGACGGAAAGAATACTGCAAAAAGAAAAGAAATAGACGAAATTATCTCGATCAATCTCAAATAGCTACCTTAATTTCAAGTCAGACTAAAGTTTTTAAAGGGGAGGATTCTCATTATATGGGGCAAGTATGGGAAATCATAATGGGGAGTCTAACAAAGATTGGAAATATTATGATACTGTTAGTTACATTATGTCCCAACAATTTTTTGAGGAACCTCACTTTATTATAGATAGAAGAGCATCTAAAAAAATTAAGATCAAAAATAGTGGGATTGTTATAGGTAACCTAATAGCAATCGTCAAAGAAAATATTGAACCATATGAGAGAGGAGAAGATGAGCAATTCATCGCCCAACTTGCATTAAAATTCAATATTCGTGCAAAGGAGATTTTTGAGAGATATAAAAATAAAATGAATAATTTAGAAGATGTTCAAAAACAAGATAAAAATTTCAATCTGATGGTTGCTCTAAGTGTAGTTATAGAGTATTTTCAAAAAAGAACAACTGTAGCAATTCATAAGCAACTTAGAGCTGATTTGAAAAGTAAGTTTGTTAATACTAGTTTCAAAAAGTCTTTGGATTTCTTACATCAAACAGCTGATAGTGATTTTTCTTTACTTCTAAATATAGGTGTTCTAATGAAATATTCTAGAGTTACGAAAACGGAAATTTCTTCCAAATATTATGATAAAACGCTGAAAGTGGTTTCAAAAAAACTGCTAAAATCTGATTATAATAATGGTTAAGTTTCTGAAATTCGAAACCATTTTCTTTGAGGGAACATGCACAACTAGAAAGTACAACTAAGCCTAATATTTTTTTTGATAACCCCAACACTTTTCTTTGCAGATAGATTAATAGTTTTCCAATCAATATTGATACGATTTACTTTCATTAGTTTCATATAAGCCTCCCCAACAAGTATTTAAAATGCTAAATCAAAATTTGAAAGATTAGTGATTCAAATGGTGGATGAGGAAAGGAAGAAACTTGAAAACCTGATTCTATATCACAAACGAAAATATTACGATGACGATCCTGAGATTTCTGATGCTGAATACGATAGTCTAGAAGACAGATTAAGAGATATCGATCCTGATAACCCTGTTTTATTTATTGTGGGTACTCCTTCTGGAGGTAATGTGATTCATGATCCTCCTATGCTTTCGTGCCAAAAAGCCAAAACTGTAGATAAAATCATTTCTTGGTCTGAAAATCGACCATTAATGATGGGTTACAAAATAGATGGCTTATCACTGAAAATAATTTACCAAGATTCTAAGCTGATTCAAGCTGCTACCAGAGGTTCAGGTACTCTAGGAGACGATGTAACCTTAAATGTACTGAAAATTCAAGCGATTCCTAAAACTATACCCTTTGAAGAAAGAGTAGAAATTCGAGGTGAGCTCTATATGCGAATCTCTGAATTTAACAGGATAAATAATTCCCTTCCAAGTGACGAAAAATACAGCAATCCTAGAAATCTCGCAGCTGGAACTGCTAAACAAAAAGACGCACGAATGATGGAAGGACGAACACTTAATTTCATGGCATTTGAGCTTCTGGGATGGAATAACCAAGCAACTATAGAAGAAAAAACTTCAACATTGAAAACTTGGGGATTTGAAACTTCTGATTATCTTACTATTGATTCACCTAATTACGAGGAAGTATCCAAACATTTCAAAAGCGTAGAGAATGAAAGAGATAGTCTAGATTTTGAAATTGATGGAGTCGTTTTCAAATACAACTTAGCTTCAGATAGAGAAGAAGTTGGAGCAACAGATCATCATCCCCGATGGCAAATAGCTTTGAAATTTGAAAGTAAAGGAAAATCTACAAAACTAAATGCAATAACATGGCAAGTTGGAAGAACATCTGTACTAACACCTGTAGCAGAACTAGAACCTGTTGAAGTTTCAGGTGCGGTAATAGGCAGAGCTACGATGCACAATGCTGACTTCCTAATTAAGCTAGACGCTAAACCTGGTGATTTTGTTTATGTTGAAAGATCAGGAGAGGTAATACCAAAAATTATTCGTGTTACAGCTAAAAATACTACAGGAAAGGTAAATCTTCCTGATCGATGTCCTTCTTGTGGTGCTAAAACAGTGAGATCAGGAGTAAATCTTCTCTGTACTGGTGATTCATGTAGGGGAAGAGATATACAACAGATTAGTTCTTGGATACGAAAAACAGGTATTGATGGAATAGGAAGCAAAAGTTTAGAGAAACTTTACGACAGTGGGTTATTAAAACACTATTCCGACCTTTATTCGCTAACAGAAGAGCAGCTAGTTTCTTTACTCGGTAAAAATGGTGCAAAAATCTTATCCTCAATAGGGGATGCAAAAGAACTGCCTTTTCGAACGTTTCTAGCTGCATTAGGTATAGATTCTTTAGGTCGTACTATGGGAAAAAGACTTGAGAATAATTTTGAATCTCTAGAAGAACTTGTAGAAGCTTCAATTGAAAAATTAAAAAGCGTTGAGGGAATTTCTGACATTACAGCTCTTAATATTCAGAAAGGAATAAGACAAACCGAAAGATATGCTAAATTATTCGAAAATGGTGTTAAGATAATTTATCTTGATAAGAAAACTGATCAAAAACAAACAAAAGTGAAAAAACAAATGAAAATATACATAACTGGAAAAGTAGAAGATATTACAAAAGCTCAATTAAAAGAAATGACAGCAGAAAAAGGCATTGAGTGGGGATCTGGGGTTTCCAAAAGCCTGGATTACTTAGTGCTAGCAGAAAATGCTGGAGAAAAAAGACAAGAACAAGCGGCGGCTTTGGGAGTAAAAATGATTTCGTGGGAGGAATTTTATTCTAAATATCTAAAATGAAATATCCTCGTTTTTTTTCTTATAAATCTATAATTTCAATGAAATAGTTATTCCATCTCTTAAAGGAAGAATGACTGACAAAACTCTACTATCTGTAAATGCAAGCCTATTATATTCTCTTGAACCTGCTGTTTGATAATCATTTATCTTTGAATCTGCTACTTTTCCATACCATAGAGTATTATCAGTAATTAATAATCCCCCCTTCCTTAGCTTGGGAATTGATTTCTTGAAAACCTCAGGATAATCTTCTTTTTCTACATCATTAAAAATGATATCGAATTCCCCCTCAATTTCATCTAGAATCTTGATAGCGTCCCCTAGTTTAAATTTTATTTTTGTCTTAATTCCAGCTTTTTTAAAGTAACTCTCAGCTAGCTTTTTGTTTTCTTCTTTAAAATCTGTACAAATAATCTCTGTTTGTTCATCTATTTCATCTGAAAACCACAGAGCTGAGTAACCAAAACCTGAACCAAGTTCTAAAATTCTTTTAGCATTAATCATCTTTGCATACTGATTTAACAATACACCTACCAGTGGTTCAATTATAGGAAAATGTATACTTGCTGCATAATCTTCTACTTCTTTATATATTTGAGAACGATTTTTTAGAAGATCATTCATATACTTCTCCACCTCAGGATTAGTAATTTTCATGATTTAACGTTCACTCAAATTAATAAAAATACTAACTTCTTCCAAAAAATTGCTTTCTCTGAAAATCGAGGAAACTTGGAAAAAGAAATAGGTTTATAATGGCATTTAACTACATTTATTCGATAATACAATGAACTTCGCTGATATCAAATTCCCTGGGGAAGTAGTAACTGTTGAAGGTGAAAAAAAGGCACATGAAATTATTATGCTTGCCTTAAGTACCTGTCAATGGTGTAAAAAGGGTAAAAAGTGGTTGAAAGATAACAATTACACTTACAGTTATCTTGACATCGATAAGGTTGTTTTTGAAGACAAAAGAGAATTCAAAAGAGCTGTTAGTAAGCATTTTAATGCAATGGTTAGATATCCTTTCTTAATTGTTGATGGAGATAAATTCTATGCTGGTTTTAACATAGAAAATTGGAAAGAACTGTTTCTCGAATAGGTTGATATTCATGAAAGAGAAAACTATAGATGACGTAACTAAATACGTAAAACAAGTTGCTCAAAAGAGAAATTGGATTTTACACCCAAATGATGATGGAACACTTGATATGCTTGTAGAGGGATTAAGAGACTATTTTAACAGAGTAGGGTACTTTAACTGTCCTTGCAGAGATTCGTTTGAAGATATGAAATTTGACAGAGATATTATTTGTCCTTGTGATTATGCTCAGCCTGACATATATGAATTTGGACGTTGTTACTGTGCTTTATATTTTGATCCTAAGTATGAGTTTGATTCTGAAATCGAAATGATTCCTGAAAGAAGACCTAAAGAAAAGTGGTAAATGCTCTTATTTCCATTCTAAATAATCCAAGAATGTTTTCAGATTCTTGCTAGTAGATAAACTTAATAAATAACCAGACGAAATTTTCTTTTGAGTGGAAATGGATAAGATAGGTAACTATACAACTATACCTTTCAAACGTAAGTTACAAGTTGAAGCTACAAAATTCTCTCGAAATAGATTCTATATGACAGGATTAATGGAGTTAGATATAACTGAAGCCAGAAGAATATTTGCGTGTTATAAACGTCAAACTGGTGCTAATCTTTCATTTACATCTTGGGTTGCAAAATGTGTAGCAACAGCTGTTAGTGAGAATAAAGAAGTTCATTCTTCCAAAAAAGGTAGAAAAATTATTTTCTTTGAGGATGTAGATATTTCTATTCCAATCGAGAAAATTATTGATAGCAAACCTTTTCCATCCTTATTGGTTATTAGAAAGGCTAACGAAAAGAGTCTTCAGGAACTACATGACGAAATAAGAGAAGCTCAATATCCAGACAAAGATGATATGCTAACTAGCATGTCTAAGAAACAAATAAAAATGCTCTTTTCTTTACCACTATTTATTCGTAAACTCATTTTTTGGAGACGATTACGTAGAAATCCTTTTTATTTGAAAAAAATGAATGGAACAGTTCAGCTCAATCCTCTTGGTATGTTTGCAAAAGGCATTGGTGGCTGGGCAATTAATCTCGGACATCATCCTCTAATTGTAGTTGTTGGCGGGATATCAGAACAACCTCGTTTAATTGATGGCAAGCTTGAAAACAGAGAATTTCTGAATATATCCTTAAAAATGGACCATATAATTCTTGATGGAGCTCCTGCAACTAGGTTTGCTAGAAAATTAGCTGATCTTCTTCAAACTGCTGGATTTCTAGAAGATTTCTGTAATGAGTGAATAGAAAAAAAGATAGAAGTTATGAAAATCCTATAACTTACTACCACAAGATGTACAAAACTTAGCATCTAAAACTTCATTAAACCCGCAATTGGGGCATACTTTTAGACCTTGTGGAGTTTGATTATAAGCATAAGAAGGCTGTTCTGCTGCTTGATATGTTTGTTGTGGTTCGTATGTTCTTTGCGGTTGATAAGTTTGATACGGTTGTTGCTGTTGATAATATCCTGGTTCGGGTTTCATCTGCTGTCTTCGTCTTCTTCTGAAAACAATTGCACCAATTATAATAGCAAGAACACCTAGACCAACTAGGCCATAAACCCAGTCTCCCGGTTCTAGGCCAGAACCTCCTTCCTCATAACTTTGAGTGGCTGAGATAGTATAGGAAACAGTTGATAAACCGAAATTGATAATTACAAAATCGTAACTTCCTGAATCTAGTATTTCTGTAATAGTAGTAGATGTTACATCTGAACTATATGCGTACCAATTTGGTTCAGATCCACCATCATTCCATTCTTCAAAATCTCCACCTCCACATATTGCTACATCTACATTATCAGAAGAAGTAAATGTAACTCGAACAGTTGTTGAGGATTGAGATATTGTTCTGGTATATAAAACGAAATATCCAGAAGGTAATGTATCAGAATCACTAAATAGATCAGCTGTAGTAGTTTCAGCATTTGCAAGTATTGAGTAAGAGAAACATAAAATAACTACAAAAACTATAATTTTCACTTTCATTCAATAACCTCTTTTATTGTCTTGATATAGAAAAGAGACACTATTAAAACATTACTCAAAAGAAATGAAACTTAAGTAAAAAAAGAATACAAGGAATATAAAAAAGAAAAAAGGAAAATAAGCATTCTAGTCTGAAATTGTATGCTTATTATATGTAATAGCTGGAGCATCTATTGGCCAACCTGACACTTCTCTGTCAGAACCAATAGTTCTAATGTCATTGAGTGTTTCAAAGTAATTTCCAGCAATACTTATGTTCTTCAATGGATGAACTACTTCTCCTTTCTCAATCAAGAATGCATCATTTGTTGTGAAACTGAAGTCACCAGTTATTTGATTAGCAGTGAATAAACCAATAGGAGTACCTCTTATTAGAATCCCTTTATCGATTCCACTTATTTGCTCATCTAAATTCTTGCCAACTTCTTTAATCAACAATTTATTTGGTCCAACATTTGGAACGTTTTCATATGGAATTCCACCAAAGAAACCTCCTCTAGAGGCATTCCCAGTTGTTGCTTTATCTGCTGCTTCTCCAAACATTTTATTGAAGAGGAAGGTTTTCAATATTCCGTTATCAAGAATGGTTGTTGTTTGTTTAGGAGAACCTTCTGAATCGATAGCTCTTCCAGATTCAGATTCTGGATTTTGTCCATCATCTATTAAAGTCATTTCTTTAACAGCCACTTGTTGGTTGAGTTTATCACCCCAAGGATTGCTTTTTTCAACATAGGAGGATCCAGATACGCAGTTGATGAATGAAAATGCTAAAAATGCAGCTGATTCGCGTGGTTCCCAAACTGTTGGTAAAGCTTCTGAACCTCCAAAAGCTTTAGAACCAAGAGAGTTTAATGCTTTTTTCAATCCGTTTGAACTGATACCATCTACAGGTTTAATCTCTCGACCTTGAATAAAATCTCCAGCTGTTTTTCTATCTCCAGCTTCAGTTACTACGAAATAGCTATTTGCAGCATAACTAGTAATTAATGATGAAGCTAAACAGTCTTCAGTTGTAGCAACAGCATAACCTCCAAATGAGAAATTGACTGTATAACTATCCGAGACAATTCTAGTGTCACTTAAATCTATTTCTTGACTCATTAAGTTGCAAGTTTCAATCATTGAGTCTGAATCAAGATGAAGTATCTCAGGATCAAGGATTCCTTCTTTAGCTACATTTGTACCAGCTACAAATCCATTAAACATAGGATTCTCAGGACTGACATTAGCAATACTAAGTGCATGTTTAAGAGTTGATTTAATTGTTTCTTTTTCGAAACCAGTACAACTAGCAAAACCAACTTGTTTCCCTATTGCAGCTCTAAGTCCTATACCTTGGGTAAGTCCATCTCTACTGTCAATTTTACCTTTATTATCTGTTAAATTGGTCTCTGAAAGATTATAGACATAAGCTTCTGCTGCTGGAATATTCAAATCCCTAGCGTATTTAATTGTTTGATCAGCTATGTTAAGTATCTTATCCCTAATTTCATCTAAAGTCATTATTGAGCACCTCCAACTAGCACCTGATCCATAATCATCTCTGGACCTCCGAATCCGACTGGAAGACCACTTTGACCCCCCTTGCCACATCCTCCGAAAAATCCAGTTTTAATAGTAACTTCTTTAGTTCCACCTTCAACATACTTTAGAAGATCTAGAATGTTTCCAGAGAGAGCTGTGTTCTTAATTGGTTTAGTTACTTCTCCATTTTCAATAAGATATCCTCTACTACAATTGAACATGAAATTACCATCAAGCCCAACTTGACCTCCTGACATATCAACTGCATAAACTCCATTATCTACATGTTCGACAGCTTCTTCAAAGGTTAAATCTCCTTTCTCAAAAAAAGTGTTCTTCATCCTAACTATCGGATTAAACATGAAATTGATCGCTCTGCTATTTCCTGTTAATTCAGAGTTCATTTTCTTAGCTGTTCCTCTGTTATGCAGATATCCTTTAAGTATACCTTTCTCAAGAAGTACAGTTCTTTCAGTTTTTATTCCTTGGTCATCATAAGGTAGATATAATCCTCCATAAGGAGTAACTCCTTCATCTATTACTGTAACATGCTCACTACCTAGTTCTTCACCAACTCGATCTGCAATCGGTGATTGACCAGTAACAACAAAATCTGCTTCTGATAAATGGCCAAAGCTTTCGTGTACGACTACACCACCCATTTGAGGAGAAACTAAAGTTTTCGTTTTTCCAGAGGGTGCAGCAACAGCTTCTAATTGTTCTTTACAATAAGTTCCTGCATTAGTCCCTGTTTGTTCAGGAGTTGTTTCTTTTTCCTCGAAGAATTCCAAACCTGATGAAGCTCCCCATCCAGTGAAACCTTGAGATTGTTTTCCTTCACTTATTACAACTCCACCCATCCTAATATCAACCATCAAAGGAACCCAATGAAGCTCAGTTCCTTCAGAATTAACTAGATATTTCTCTCCATAGATTTCTCCGTATAAACCTATGGTTGTGGTAACTTCAAGTTGTTCTTTAACAGCTGTTACTCCACGTTTAAGCATATCGAGCTTATCTGCGAACTCAAAATCTTTGGGGTGTTTTTTTACTTTTACTTCAATCTTATCTTTGATAGCTGGAATTGTATCAAAGTCTAGTTTGATCTTATTTCGAGAATCGGTAGATTTTGCAAGTTTAACAGCCCTATTAGTTGCTTCTTTAACACCTTCTAAAGTTAACTCAGGTGTGTAAGAATAACCAGGCGTTCCTTGATAGTACGCCATTATGCCTATGCCTTTTCTGCTGAGAGATGATGACTGCTTAATAATCTCATTTGTGTAGTTGATAGTTGTTAGATTAAGATCATCGTATCTAGCTTCAATGAAGTTGACGCCTAGATTTTCTC
>JAUWJS010000144.1 GCA_030607575.1 Candidatus Heimdallarchaeota archaeon
AGTTCTTTCTTAAATTCTACATCAACGTGAGGAAGCTTATAATGACCTTTCTGATAACCAATTTCTTGGATATCTGTTTCCTCATCAACTAATATTCCTAGATTGTATCCAGTATCTACTTTTAGGGTAACGTAATCATCATCTGTATGCTGACTTCGAGGAAGTAACAGTCCCTCATAATATGCTTCACCCTTTTTTACAGAGACCTTACTCCAAGTTCTAATTTTATCTTTAATCAAACGTTCTCTTAATAATCCTCTATATCCCTCTGGATCATAAATAATATTTTCTTCTACCATCTAGATTGCCTCCTTTATGATTGAATTAACAAGATTCACTACCGTTTGTCCTTTGATTGAATAGTTACATTCCTTTAAAACTAGAGCAACAATCTTTGGAATATATCTTTGCTCATCTTCTGCTGTTTTTAATTTATCTTTTCCTACAAAATCTACCTTTTGTTTAACAATGGTTGCCAATTCTTCATTTGAGATTTCTTTGATATGCAATTGATTTATTAGTTCTTCTTCTGCTAGCTGTTTGTTTTTAGAAAGAAGCGAAATAACCATATCTAATTGTTCAGGTATAATAGTCTCTGATACTAACAAATTTGCAATTCTTTCTATTATCTCTTCATTGATTATAACATCTTTTCTTCTATTTTCTCTAGGTATGTCAATCAGAAGCTTATAGGCTAGATGAGCGTTCATGTTAAGCTCTTCAGTAAATTTGTAGAAACTGTCCAGTTGCTCATCTCGAATGAGAAGGTCAACCTTATTCTGGTTGAAACCATATTTTGAATGGAGTTCTTCAAAAACATCCCATGGCCGTTTTCCTATATTTCCAGTTATCTCTTCAATCTTATCTAAAGAAATTACAACAGGAGGAGTATCAGTGTCCGGGTAGATTCTATCCTTTCCATGAATGACTCTTAGAAATTCAGAGTTACCATTTCGAATGAATCTTCTGGTTTCTTGTGGAACTCCATCCAGTGCCATCTTTATTCTTTCAATAATTTTCTTTAAAGCATGCATAGATTGTTTTTCTGAGCCTCTCACAACAACAAAAGCATCATTTTCCTTAGGATTTAGAATTGAACATAGTTTCCCATAGAGTTGTTTGTCAATTTCCAATTTACTAGGATAATCTGAATTTCTTCTTATGGATCCTTCCTCAAATTCATCACTATGGTAGTGATCTTCTCTAGGAACACCAGCTATTAACATACTTTTTTCAAAAATTCCCAAACCAAAATCTTTGTTTGGCTGAACTTCTAGCCCAAATAATCCTTTCATTTTTGGACAAATAACTGCAAAACATTTAGCTTCAGATTCGAATAGGTGAGAAACATCCACATATGTGTGTTCGAAATCATCTTCAGTAATTCCTCGTTTAAGCATTTCCTCTTTTATTTCTATTAGAGCATGCTGTCTTACAACTTCGTTACGGCACATTAAATCAAACAGATCTAAATCTTGAACTCCCTTAATCTCAACTCGATTTCCACCTGTAATACTAATGTTTACATCTTGCCGAGCTGCTCCCAAACCTCTTCGTCCAATTTTACTTATTCTTAAAACTCGCCCAATTTGTTTTGCTGTTTCTATCAATTCCTCAGGAGTTTCAACGTCTGTATACTCTGTAATTATTTCAGTCAGAGGAAAACCCAATCTGTCTAGATTAAAGTACACTGTACGACTTGAAGTATCATCCCAATTAACTCTGCGAGCTGCATCTTCTTCAATATGCAAATTGGTTATTCTAACTTTCTTACCATTTACAGGTACCCAACCATCTCTTGCGGAAATGAAAGTTCTCTGAAATCCAGTAGTAATAGAACCATCTAGATACTGTTTTCTATTTACTACAATTTCTTCAGCAAATGATGTACAATGGAAGTATTCAGAGAGAATATAGCCCTTCTCAATAGCTTCCATATCGGGGAAAAATGGAGGAGTTTCATCCATTTCGTAAGTGCAAGTATTTCTTTCATTTGCTAGGTAAATTACTTTGTACCCTTTTTCGAATTCTATAAGCATACCTGGGTCGAAGTCTCCCATCTCGCCAAGAACAGGTCGAAAATATCTATAAAAACTGTATTCCATATTTTCTGGATCTTCCTCAAGAATAGTGGGACAATTACAGAAAAGTTTACGTTTAGATTTTATATGATGGTGAACTTCCAAACCCGCATGAAAGCCTAATTTTTTAAAATCTAGATTGTTTGAGTCTATCATTTTGGACTAAAATTAGAAAAATTCAAAACGTTAAAAAGTTTCTTCAATGTGACATGAAACAGCAATTTGCTAATCATTGTTGAGAAATGCGTGATTCTTCTGTAGAGTGCAGTAATGATTGAAATTATTAGATTTTTATTTTAAAGAACAAGACGGGAAACATCAAAATAATTATAAACAATAAGGTTATCGAGTCTTTTGAATAGTAAATGACAAGCTACAAGTATACATTCAAGATTCTTTTACTAGGAGACGGTGCAGTAGGGAAGACAAGTTTAGTCCAGAGATTCATTCATAATAAATTTCAATCGGGATACCTCATGACTATAGGAATGGAACCCTACAGCCGTTTTGAGACAATTAAAGACACTCGAATTTGTTTGCAGCTTTGGGATATTGCTGGTCAAGATAGGTTCGCATCTATGCGTCAAATTTTCTTTAAAGGCAGTTTAGGAGCATTAGTAACTTATGATATTACTCGTCGCCAGTCCTTTGAAAATCTGGATACTTGGATTCGAGAAGCCAGAACAGAGAGTCCACGAATTATGCTCATGCTTGTAGGTAACAAAAATGATCTTGAAGATTTGCGAGATGTTTCTACAGAAGAAGGTAAGAAGTACGCAAAAGATTCTGGATGTATCGGCTTTATTGAAACTTCTGCTAAAAATGGAATCAATGTTGAAAATGCATTTATTGTAATGGGAGAGGAAATTCTTCAGGGAATTGAAACCAGAGATTAATAATACCAAAACAAACTCTTTTCTAATTCTCTTTAACTTCTGCTAGTTGTTGTCTTATTCTTCTTGAGCTTATAATTATTCCTTGTTCATCATAAACAAAGGGAATTACCAAAATTAGTAATTGATCCATACCACTTAATGGTCTAAGTTTGTTGATATCAATAGCTGTTGGATAGGTTTCTTCTGTTACTACTATTCCTTCAGCATCTTTTGCATCCAAAGCGAAACCATATCTATGATCAATTTCAATAATTTCAAAATCTGTACAACCTCTTTTTTCCAGATACTTCTGTAATTCTCTTTTTCTCTTATCAAATGGTTGCATTAAGTCCAAATTTCGATCAGAACGTCTAAGACTCTTAGCAAATTTATCATTGGTTAAACCAATACGGATTAATTTACCAAAACTTAAAGCGGCTTCCAACAGTGCTTTATGCCCTTGATGAAGATGGTCAAAAGTTCCACCCATGATGACTTCATCAACCCACGGCATATTTTCACCTTAATATGGTAGCAGTGTTAACTCTTCTTTAAATCTTCCTCATTTGCTACAACGTTATTAAAAAAAAAGCTGGTGCCCCGAGCAAGATTCGAACCTGCCTCTATGGAGCCACAATCCACAATACTAGCCGCTATACTATCGGGGCAATTAATGTCTATTCTACATGTTTGTTTTTAAAAATTGTCGTAGAATACTAAAAGAACGAATAGCTATCTTTTTTTATTAGCAAGATTTTCTCTACACAATGAGTTCTGGGAAAATTATTGTTCAATTACACAATTTCAGTAGTGTTAATTACTGTAGAGAATTCGTCAAAATAGCATTGGGATTAGGGGCTAGAGATATAGTTCTTTCTAAAGCATCAGGAACTGCTGCAACAAGTGGAGTACCAGTTGCACAAAAACTAGTACATTCAAAAAAAGCTAATCTACTATATTTGCAGGATATTGACGATTCTATTGAATTATGCAAACCTGATGAGGTTTATCTCTTTATCAAACAACCTTTTTCAAAAGAAATCTTCAACCCAGAAAAAATAGCTGTTTCTTACGAAAAAGGCAATAATATTCTGCTAATATTTGGTGGATCTGAGCCTGGTTTAACTAAACAAGAGCTAGACAAAGGCATTTCAGTTTACTTTGATAAAGGTAATGAACTGGGTTGCTTAGGAGAAATAACTCTAGCTTTGTATCTTTTAAGAAATGAGCTTCAAACAGATTAAGAGAGTTATTCGGATATCTATACTATATCTTCATCTGCAACCATAAGTCTGGTTAAGTTGATGAAAGCTTTTTCAGTGTTTGTTCCATCTTTTGCAGAGGAATACAGATATTCAGTGTTGCTGAAATCCTTAGCCAATTGTTTCATGTCATCTTCAGTAACTTTTTGATCTTTTAAATCACATTTATTAGCGATAAAAATGATAGGTTTGTCTCCCACTTCCTTTTTAAAAGAATCAACCCAAGAAGGGAGATTCTTAAAAGATTCGTAATTAGAAGCATCACAAATAGCTAAAGCACCTTTACTTCCAAAGAAATATTTGCTTCTTATTTGTCTAAAAACTTCTTGTCCACCAATATCCCAGTATTGGATTCAGTAAAATGAAATAGAGCTAAAAAACTAGAAAGATGGTTTTCAAGAAATAAATCAAGCTAGATTTTTATTCCACAATTTGGGCAGAATTTAGAATCAGGTTCAAGTTGAAAATCACATTCTTGACAGAGAGGGGGAAGTTTGGGAAGATTATGTTTTTTGAGATAGCGAGTGAAAAGGAAATAAGCAAGAACAGAAGAACTAAGGGCAATAACTGGAAGGAAGACATAATTGTAGCGATTAAAAATATTATCGGGACGAACAGAAAAGAATTTCATCCATTCGGAATAAATTTGCCAAATGTGTTCATTCCATTTGATATAGACCTCAAGACGAGAACTTCCCCATTTTTTATCAAAAAAGATCATTCGATGAGTATGAGAAGAAGAACCAATAGTATCAATAGTACCATGAGAAACAGAACTAAGCGTATCAGGACTTTTAGAAAAGCGGACTTTAACAACAATACCGGAGATTTCAGAAGCATGAGGATTAATCTCAACAAGAGTGACAGTAGTATTCATGGGAATAAAGTTAGTATCAAGAAGAAGAGAGTTGATGGAGAGAGAAATCTCAATCACAGTACCATATTTGTGACTGATGATAAAAGAACGTTCTTTGAGAGCGAAAGAAGGAGAGGATAAGGTAGGAATAAGCAAGAAAAGAAGAACAAAGATTGGGAAGAGTTTATTGCTTTTCATGAATGTACCTCCTAGAAAAATAATAGGTATAAATAAATTTTCCAAAAATAAAGATAATAATCAATGGGGGTAGGAAATAAAGACTAGTTTCAAAAGGTTCAC
>JAUWJS010000109.1 GCA_030607575.1 Candidatus Heimdallarchaeota archaeon
ACCATTGGATCATGAATTACTATTGTAGGAGCTGTGAAATAACCGTGAATTAAGCCTTCCAAAATATTTGTTGAACCATAGCTTGAGCCGTACAAAACAAAGTCTTTGTTTTTTAATCCTAAGTTTTTAATTGCTTTACCTAGATCTTTTGCGGTTTGGTTAACAGTCATCGAAGTCTTTCTAGTCTTCTTGATTCTACTAGACCTTTTTTCCCTTGTTTCTAGATAATAATACTCCCCAAAACCTTGATGTGGAATATGAAAATCTATCCAAGAAATTGGGTTTGCAACATAACCAGAAACAAAAACTACTGGTCTCTTTGTTGTAATATTATCTGGTTTATGATGGAATACTCTTAATTCTCCATCATCAATCGGAACATAGGTAATTTCTGATGCTCCGTCATCTAGAAAAGTAGGAACATCTCTTCGTCCTTGCTTTAAGAATTGATTAATGGTTCTTTTTTGTTCTTCAGTATGTGAAAAAATTTCTTCTGATGTATGCATTTTCTCTTCTACCCTAAAATATTTCACTTGTTTTTAATTATTCTTCTTTCTTATTTCTCTTTATTACTCAATGAATGAATGAAAATTTATTTCTATTGCTTTAAAGATAAGGTTAGCAGTTTTGCTAACCTTACAAACATAAGTGCTATTCCGATTGCAAATAAGCCCCCCTACAGTGAATTCTAAGATAATGTAAATGCTTGCAGCAAGAATAATAAACACCACTAAATTTCAGGATTGTTTCTGTGCTTGCTTTAAGTTTCTACTGTAAAGCATCTAGAGAAGAACGAATTAAAATAATTGCTCCAACCATGAGTGCAATTATTGTTAAGTTAAAATTATACACTTCTAACTATCGAAAAAGAATCAATTTATATAAGCTTGTGTGATTCATTATTTGGTTGTGAGTAATTTCTTTTATTTCTCACAACCCTCCCTCCCTCAAAATTTTAGTATTTTAACTTTTTAAAACTTTTTTAACTGAATCTTGTATTGTTTTTTTGTTTGATTTTTTCTTAAGAATCCAGGTTTCTTCAGGATGTATATTGAGTAGGTCTTTTGCTTGGTCAACTACATCTATTTGAACTATCATCAAGAGTGTTACTTTTTTGTCTCGAATGTTTTCTATCAATTTCTTTGTAGCGTCATACAATCCTTTTTTTTCTCTCTCCAGTCTTCCAAACTCATCGATGATTATTATACTCGAATTGACAGCTGTTGCAATAGCCTGTTCTGCAAACTTAATTGCTTTCTCGGATATTACGTAATTCCCTATTCGTTCTTGAATAGAGTCATTTTCATTATAATAATTACATTTTGTTCCATTTTGTAAATTTACAAATGCTTTCTTTTCATCACCTAGTGTTAAGACTCCACCGATGGTAAAAGAATCTTCTAAATCTTCAATTATTTCTAGTAAAAATGTTGTTTTACCAATGTGCCTTCTACCAGTTATTATAAAAAAACGCATTGAATCAGCTTCTACAACTTATTCCTTCACAATAATATCTCGCCATGATTCAAGAATATGAACAAACCCTTTTGCTCCTGCATCTACCACATTAGCTTCTTTTAGAACATCTAGCATTTCTTTAGTTCTTCTTAGACAATCCCAGCTTGTTTCGACTAGATTATTGATAAAATCTATCCAATTGATTTCAGGATTTTGAGAGATAAGTTCAACAGCTTTTTCTGTAACTTCTTTCATAACAGTCAAAATTGTACCTTCAGTTGGGTTAAGAACAGATTCATAGGCAAACTCTGTTCCATCTTTAAGAGCTTCTGTGAAAGTAGCAGGGGTGACTTCTTTAGCAGTATCCAGATAATCAACAACACCTATAAGAAATTGTGAATAGATGACACCAGAATTACCTTTAGCTCCAATAAAGCTTCCCTTACTAATAGCTTGGAAAATCTTCTCACCATTTCCTTCATCAATTAAGTTCACTTCATCAACAATAGCTCGTAAGGTGTAATAGATGTTAGAACCAGTGTCTCCATCAGGAATTGGAAAGACATTAATCGCATTAATATTTTCTTTTTCCTTAGCAATTTGCTCGTGACTTTCTATCATCATATCTTTGAAAAGAATTGGTTTAAGCGAATGAACTTTTCCTAGCATAGTCTCACTTTATCCTTATTCTAATTGTATTCTTACGTCTGTGTTTAAAAATCTATTTTTATGAAGAAAGAACAAAAAAGAGTCCTATCGTCAATTTTAAGAACAATACTTTAGGCAATGTGAATATTAATGGTGAACTATTTGGTAGAGGAAGGTCACTGGGGTATTTACAAAAACATAGAAAATATGCCTTTAGAAAGGTTTGATTCGTTTAGAACTATAATTAATGAGTTCAACACAAAAGTTGGTCACATAACGCAATTTTCTCCTATTAGAAGCAAGAGACCATTTGAACATATTAATGAGAAAGAAGAAATCATACATTCTCCTAAGGATGATTCTTTTTGTAAAGTAGTTGAAGGGATTCTTCCTGCAATACTTCTTTCAAAGGATTCAGAAAAAGGTGAAGATGCACTAAGCATAAATTCAGCTAAAACAAGTCTAACAAATCATAATGCTATTTCCATTGTCAACTTGTTTACACCTATGGCAAGGGTTCTGTACGATAATGTGCAGCAAATAACATCTATTCAAGATAAAAGTGTTGGTATAGGATTAGTTCATCTTCTTACTAACCATTATGATACTCTTTCTGAAGTACCTATCCCCGAAGTTGAGAAACTTCTAATCACAACAAGATTAGCTCAAAAGAATTCCATATCTGAACTTAGGGAGAGATACAAAACAGAAAAACTAACTGTTCTACATTTCTTTAATATCGGTGAAGAAGCAGGAGCAAGTATCTGTCACTTACATTCACAAACTTATATTTATGCAAACGAAATTGGACATGGTTGGACTTCTCTCGGTTTTCTAAGTGTTCCTGGTTATCATAAGATGCTAAAGAATAATATTAATTATTGTCTTGCATGCGAGCTATCTAAAGGAGCTGAAAAAATTATTGATCCATTAGGTCAAAATATACTTCTCAAAGAGAGAAAAGTGTTTGAAAATGATGATTGGCTAGTAGTAACTGCTTTTTCACCTGAAAGAGATGGGCAACTCAGAATATTTCCAAAAAGACATGTTTCACAATTTATCAATTTAGACAATAAACAAATTTCTAATCTAGCTGAAGCCCTCGTTATTGCTAACAAGGCTCTTGATAACTTCATTAAAGGAACTAGCCTAAGTATGCATTTATTACAGGACAGAAATATTCTTTTCAGACAAGATAATATTGGTTATGATTCAGGAATGCACTTAATCATAGATATTATTCCTATACAAAGAATTGGTGGAGCAGAAATTATGGAAACTTACAGAATAGCAACAATGTTTCCAGAAGATGTAGCTGTTATAATGAGGGAAAGCTTAAAAGAAGTTATATAAGCCAAATATTGGGGTAACAATCATGGCAAGTAGAGAGTCTGTAACAGCAGTTTTCATTTTACATGCTTACCAACCAATTACACAAAAAAGAGAGATTCTAGATAGAATCATAAACAATTGTTATATTCCATTCTTTGAGAATCTGTTAAAGAATAAGAACACTAAAATTACACTAAATATTTCTGGATGTCTGTTGGAAAAATTAGCTGTAGATTATCCAGATGTTTTATTGTTAATTGAGAAAGCGATTTTAGCTAACCAAATAGAACTAATGGGCTCAGCTTTCTACCATCCAATTTTACCTTTGATTTCTATTGATAATCAAAAATATCAAATTGGGAAGCAGAAGGATTATATTCAAAATATCTTAGGTTTGAATACAAGAGTTTTCTTTCCTCCTGAATTAGCTGTATCTGAAGATATAATTCCACAGATTATAGAGAAAAACTATGAAATTATTGTAGTTCCAGAAAATAGTTATTATCAATTAATAGGAGGGAATTATGTCTTAGAAAATGGAAAATCCATTTTAACAATCAAGAGAGATAAAGAAATTAGTAACAAAATTTCCTTTGATCATTTCAAAAGAGATGTTACTTTAGGATTAAGAGAACTTCAAATAAAACATAAAATGAAAGATTATCCAATCGTGTTAGCTATGGACTTAGAAACGTTTGGTGAACACCATGATGAATACTATGAGTTTTTCTTTGAGTTGGCAGCTATGGTAGATACAATCACGTTATCCAAATGTGCTGCAAACTATCCTATATCTCTTGCAATTACAGATATTACATCTTCTTCTTGGTCAACTTCTAAAGAGGATTTAGAGGATATTATCCCTTACCCACTTTGGGACCATCCTGCAAACCCTGTCCATCAGTTGCAACATATTCATCTGAGATTACTGGATCAAATAAAGCAATATCTGGCAAATGGTGATTGGCTAGATGACTATCACGCAGCGCAGTATTCATGCCAGTTCTGGTGGGCATCTCGATATAGCTGGGGACCAGAATTAATTCATACAGGTCTCAAATATCAGCGAAATACTTTAGGTAAAATGATTGAGGATTTATCAGAGGATTCGCAACAAATAATTTTTAACCTATCAAATGACATAATCAAAAGAATAGTAGATATTGTATCAAAAATAGAGGAAGAAAAATGAAGATAGTATTTGTTTCTGCTGAGGTTGTACCTTATTCAAAAACAGGCGGATTAGGAGACGTTTCATCTGCAATACCAAAAGCAATGGAACAACTTGGACATAATGTTACCATATTCACACCTTTGTACAAAAGTATAGATGTTGAAAAACATAATGTCAAATTGGTTAAGAAAGATCTTCTAGCACCTATTGGTGATAAGGTAGAAGTTGTTTTCGATTTATATGAAACTACTCATCCCGATAGTGAGATATCTGTCTATTTCATAAAAAACTCTTATCTTTATCGCGAGGGTATTTACGTTGGTGAGGATGGTGAGGACTATCCCGACAGTCCTATTAGATTTATCAGCTTTATGAAATCAATTTTTACATCTTTAGAGCTACTAGAAGCACCTGTTGATATATTCCATGTAAATGACTGGCATTCTGGCTTACTACCTTTCTTCTTGAAGACTGAGTACGGAGAACATAATTTATTCAAGAACGCCAAATCTGTTTTTACTATCCACAATATTGGTTATCAAGGAGTATATGGTTTTGAGACAATAGAAGATGCAAACATCCCTGAGATCTATCTGAATGACGATCTTTTAGGTTTTCATGGTCTTATTAATTTCATGAAAGCTGGTATCGTTTATACCGATGTTCTCACCACTGTAAGTTCAAAATATGCTGAAGAAATTCAAACAAAACAATTTGGATATGGATTGGAGAAGATCATTAAAACAAGAAAAGATGATCTTTATGGAATTGTTCATGGAATTGATCTTGCCGTGTGGAATCCAAAAACTGATGAGCTAATTCCAAAAAATTATGATTCTAGGAGTCTGAAGGGTAAAGAAGAGTGCAAGAATTATCTTCAAGACAAGCTCAATCTAGATGTTTCAGATAAACCTCTATTAGGAATAATTACAAGATTAGCAACTCAGAAAGGTTTGGATTTAATCTTAAAGAAATTTACAAAAATTATGGATCTTGGTGTTCAGTTTGTTCTACTGGGAACAGGAGATCCAAAATTAGAGAAGAGCTTCAAAAATAAAGAAAAGAAATACCCTCAAGATTGCTCAATTAACATTGAATTTGATAACAGATTAGCTCATCAAATCGAAGCAGGTTCAGATTTCTTTCTTATGCCAAGTAAGTACGAGCCATGTGGATTGAACCAATTGTATTCCATGCTCTATGGAGCAGTTCCAATAGTAAGGAAAACTGGAGGGTTAGCGGATACGGTTCAAGATTATAATGAAGAAACAGGAGAAGGATCAGGTTTTGTGTTTGAAAGAATTAATGCCGATAAATTCTTTGAAGCAGTTGAAAGAGCAGTAAATCTCTATAAACAAGACAAAGCAAAGTTTACTAAACTACAAAAGAGCATAATGAATAAAGATTTCTCTTGGAAAAACGCAGCTAAACAATGGCAGAAAGTATATCTAAAAGCAAAATTAAGAAAAATTAAAAATATTATCTAAGGAAGCTCAAACCACTTGTAAACATCTTGTTCCCAAGCAATACTATCTTCCTTCTCAATTTTTTTTAGCAATTGATATTCAGTAGAAGCTAAACTATCAGTTTTACATTTCTTAAACAAGACTAATAGTTTTTTGAAATGCTCATAGTGTGTTGTAACTCTATGTTCTGCATAGTCACGAGCTGCCCAGGTCGATATAAGAAATTCCCAATCTGAAGAGGATAACAAGAATAACTCTCTCCCCATTTGGTTAATCAGCCTTTTAGCAACATCAAATTTGGGGTAGTTAGTATTTTTGAATTCCTCAATTGCTTTCAGATAAAGATCTTCTATTTCGTAAATATATTTCCAGCACCACTTGGTGTTATCATTCAACCATATCCAATGGAAATTCCCTTCTCCCCAAGAGCCTTCAGGTAGAGAGACAAAGGTTTCTTTATCAGGTGGATACAATTTTAGATAATTTTTACTAGTTGTAGTCTCTATTTCATCATCATTATAAACATGTTTGAGTACTCTTTCTAGAAAGCCGATTCCCTCCATCCACCAGTGCCCAAATAGCTCAAAATCATAAGGACTTACAAGAATTCCTGGTTCTGATGTGTTATTGTAATTTTCTAGAAGGGTTTCTTTAGTTATTTTGAAGAAATGTTCGGAATTTTCATCCAATCTCTCTACTGTTTTCAAGTCATTATAGATTTCTTTATTCCCTAAATCTACATCCTTTCCAGTAGTACGCCAATATCTATTTCCACTTGGAAAATGCTTTTTGTGAAATTCTAAGTAGTATTCATCACCTGGGAAACCAATATCTCCTGACCAGACCATTACTCCCGTCTTTGTATCTCTTGTAAAGAAATTAACTCTATTATCATATTCTTTAGAATCTTCTACAATATACGGTCTGTAAGGTGTTAGATCATATCCCTTAATCTCTGGTTTTTCTTTTTCAAATTGATTCCAAAGGAATTTCAATGCATCAAATCTATCAAGATAAGCTCCTATTCCCTTTCCTCCTTTCAGTAGAGGTGTATCAACGATGAAGTATTTGATATTATTTTTCTGAAGATAATAGTCTACTCCCTTACGATCTATGACTTCTCCTGTAACAGGATTTTTCCATTTATAACCAGGTCTATAAGCTAATTCAGGTAGCCAAAAACCTTGAGAATCATCTCCTCCATATCGATGTCTGTAAATGCTTTGTCCTGCCTTAATCTGAGCATTAACTGTCTCTTCTTTTCCAAGAAGTGGAAGATATCCATGAGTTAGTCCACTAGTGATAATTTCAATAACTCCTTTATCTTGAAGATGTCTATATCCATCAGTTAGATTTCGATTGAATCTTTCAACGAATTGCTCCCTTACAGAAGAGTAGTAGTTTGCCCATCTTTCTGCAAGATGTGCTAAATCACTTTCACCTATCCAATTAAAATGATCCTTATCTTTATAACTAGTCTCAATCCTATCATTAAGATAATTCTCAAAACCAGCTTTGAATCGAGGATGAGCCAATTGTTCAGTTAAAACAGGAGTTAAACCAATGGTCAACAGATTTGATAAACCTTCTTTTTCACTTAGATTTGTTAACATAGAAAGTGTAGGGTTATAAGTTTCAGCTGCTGCTTCATAGAGCCATACTTCACCATGGGGCCACACACCTTGTTCTAAGACAAAAGGTAAGTGCCCGTGTAGAACAAAATTGAGATATCCTTTGGTCATTAAGAAATACTAAAAGTACTCATTCTTTAATTTTGTTGAATAGTGGTGATTTTTGAAAGACTCATAGGAGGTTATGCGGATAATGTTGTCGAATGTTGAGTATAATTCCACAACTCATACAGTACTTTTCTCTTTTAGCTATGGGTCTACCACACTTTAAACACACATTAATTTTCTCTTGCTCATTCTTTATCTTTTTAATCGCTTTTTTCAAGTTAGCTCACCATCAAGTGTTTCGACCATTTGATAGGTTTCATTCATTATCCTTTCTCTATCTTCGCTATTCTC
>JAUWJS010000030.1 GCA_030607575.1 Candidatus Heimdallarchaeota archaeon
AAGTTCACCTGAGGGTCCTTATGTACAGTTTTCCTCAATAGGAACACCATATTTCAGCTATGAAGTAGGGGTAGCTTTTCCTGAAGAGTATTCAAAAACATTCAATTCGTTTTGGACTTTATTAGTATGGGGCAGTATAATACGATACCCCATGGCAACTGCAATAGCTTGTATAATTGTATTGGCTGTGATCATATTCATATATAGAAAAATAAGAAACGCTAGAAGATATCTCCCCCCCTCTATCAGTTCATTGGGTGGCGGAGTTAGAGAAGATTTAACTCCTTCTGAAGTTGCATTACTTTTTGAAAGACCTTTACCACAAGTTGCCTCCTTAATGCTGTTTGAATTGATGGAAAAAGGGTATCTGAATATTAGAACAAAGGAACCTGAGTTGAGATTAGATGTAGCTGCAGCAGATGCTACTATAGCTAAATTTTCAAAACCACATAAAACAATGGTTGTTGGTATACTAAAAAGAAACAAAGAAGATGAAAAGTGGATAAGAGGAGCAGCTTCAGGAGCAATACCAAAAGAGCCTGTTCATCAAACTGAATTGAAAAATGCATTAGTTGCTCAAATAAAAGGTGTAGCTAAAAAAATGAAAGGCTTTTCTGCTAGAAAAACAAGGAGCTATTACGAATCAAAAATAGACAAAGCATGGCAGGAAATGAGTAAATCTAATCCTGAATTGCTTAATGCCTTCCTTTGGATTATGGTAGATGAAAATTATGACCAGCGTTTGGAAAGATATGGGGGAACTTATTATTATCCTGGTTGGTATGTCAGAAGTTATTTCTTCTACGTGGGTGGTCCAAGCATATCTCGCAGACATAGGACTATAGGTCCTTTTATGCAAATAAGTAGACAAGGAAAAATATCTCAAACAGCCCCTGTCCAAAGTTTCATGTCTGGGTTAGTGCATAAACCTGGGTCATTACGTGATTCTGTGAAAAACGTAACTCGACCTCCACCAGCTAGATCAAGTGGTGGTGGTAGAAGTTATAGTGGAGGGGGCTGTGCTTGCGCTTGTGCTTGTGCTTGTGCTTGTGCTGGAGGTGGAAGATAATGGGTAAGGATAGAGTATATCATCAAAGAAATCTAGATACCACAGCTAGAATGCATCTTAGAAAGGAAAAGGGTGGAACAGGTATATTACTAGTTAATGCTACAAGAATCCTTCATCTAAACAAAACTGCAACAGATTTTGTTTCACGGATTATTGAAGGTAAAGAAGATATGGATATTTTAATCGAAATGAAAAAGAAATACAGAGTTTCGATTGAACAGTTAGAAATTGATCTTCGTGAGCTTAAAACATCCATTAATGAACTTATGACAACACCTGATATAGATCCCGTTCAACACTTATCTCAAGATATAAGTCCTTTAAACGAAACTCCCTTCTCTGCTCCATTAAGGATGGATTTAGCTCTAACATACAAATGCAATAGTAAATGTACCAAATGTTATGTTGAAACTCCAAGAGAAATTAAGGAACTATCAACAGATGAATGGAAGTTAGTTCTAGATAAACTGTGGGACATAGGTATACCACATGTTACATTCACAGGAGGAGAACCTACCCTAAGAAAAGACTTACCAGATTTGGTGGAATATGCTGAAGATTTAGGGATTATAACGGGTTTGATTACAAACGGTAGAGAACTAAAGAATAAGACTCTAGTAGATAAGCTTGTTACAGCGGGAATAGATCATTTTCAATTAACACTAGAGAGTCATGATTCAAAGATTCATGACCAATTGTGTGGAGTAAAAGGAGCATGGAAAGAAACTGTACAAGGAATAAAGAACGTTGTCCCAACTCCAGTCTATATCATGACAAATACTACTCTAACCCCATTTAATATCAAAGAAATAGAAAAGACAGTTGAATTTTTAGGTTCTCTGGGGATTGATCATTTTGCTGCAAATAGCATCATAAAATCAGGTGGAGGAAAACAAGAAGAACTAGCTCTCCCTCTTAAAGAACTGGATGAAGTTCTTACAAGGATTCTAAAAACTGCAGAGAAAAAAGAGATGTCTTTCATATGGTATAGCCCTACAAGATATTGTGACTTCAACCCTATCGAAAAAGGATTAGGGATGAAACAGTGTTCAGCAGCACATATCGCAATGGCTATTGAACCTGATGGAGCAGTACTCCCTTGTCAAAGCTACTTTGAACCTTTAGGAAATATACTAACAACTAAATGGAAAAAGATTTGGAATCATAAGATATCTAAAAATCTTCGCAAGATGGAATATCTACCAGAAGAATGTTTAGATTGTCCAGAAAGAGAGCTTTGTGGAGGTGGGTGTCCTTTGAATTATGCTGCCCCCTCGACTATTTGCAAGGAAGCATTTTCATGACAAACTATGAAGATGTTAACTGGGGGCCACAAATACATGAGCAATTTGTCCGCCAAGCTAAATGGACAGAATCTGTTAGGAATAAAATATATCCTCAAGTAAACTTGCGAGGAGCAAAGAGAGTTTTAGAGGTGGGGTGTGGAACAGGTGTTATTACAGATGAACTAAGGAAAAGAACTCGAGCAAAAATTACTGCTGTTGATAATGATAAATCCATGCTTTCCTTAGCAGAAGGGAACGTGAAAAATGTTAACTTTAAGCAGGAGAATGTTGAGAAACTCTCTATGAGATCTGGTATGTTTGACATTGTGCTTTGCCAATATCTCTTTCTATGGTTATCTAAACCTGAGAAAGCAATTAAGGAAATGAGTAGGGTGTGTAAGAAACGAGGGTTTGTGGTAGCGCTAGCAGAACCAGACTATGGAGGTTGGTTAGAGTACCCAGAGTATGATTTGGGGACGTATCATACAAATTATCTGAAGCGTGAAGGTGCAGATCCCTTTATGGGAAGAAAACTTAGGACCTTATTCGAAACAGCTAACTTAGATACTTCAATAGGTGTAATTGCGCAAGTGTGGGATAAAGAAAACCTCTTGTTGAATATTGAGCAAGAATGGAGACTTATATATGAATCTCAATTAATATCAAAAGAAGAATTTAGAAATAAACTACTAGTAGAAAAAGAGACAATTAATGAAAATAAAAGAACTATTTTCATTCCAGTTTTTTATGCAATAGGTAGAAAAAAATAAGGTGGTCGGGCTTCCGTGATTTTCTTTGCGCTAGAACGCTTCTAGACGCATTTTGAACACGGGACCGCTCGGTTCCTGCTTTTTTCGACTGACACCTTGATCATTGCTCACAAGGGCGTATTTTAACTACAGCCGAGAGCTCTAAGCCACTGAGCTAAAGCCCGGACTCCTTTTTGATTTTTTGTAGATTAATCATCTACACTTTTTTCCCTTCTGCTTTGTTCTTAAATTTTTCTTTTCTATCTTGATTGAATAACTATGTTTCTATATGAGCACAAATTTGCTATTTTCGCACTTTTATCCCCTAATTGAGTAAACTTAAAAATAAGTTCTTCCTTATTTTATTGGATTATTATGAGTGAGCATAAAGTTCAATATTTCAAACTCTTGGAGAAAAAGTATGACATTGAAGAAGACATTTACAAGAAGCTTGGTGACATACAAGATCTTAAGAAAAAGATAGCTAACGAGAACAAGAAGAGAGCAAAAGATAACAAAGATCGAGAAGAAAATCTTGTCAAGAAAGCAGGTTTTGAAAATCAAGGAGTACCTGATAAAGCTTTGAAAAGTGAAGTTGCTGCAAAGAAAAAGGAAGCTTCAATTGCAGAAAGGGATTACAAGCTTAAAGAATTAGAAAGAAAAATACTCAAAGTTGAAGAAGATCTCGAAAAACTTGAATTTGAACTGAAGGAAGCTGAATCTGATATCAGAACACATGATAACGACGAATCTGCACCTGCAGCTGTATCATCTCCTTTATCCTCTACTGTTCCTCTTGAAGCATCAGTACTAGACGATGAAGATGATGAGGATGAACCCCTGACAACAACTTACCAAGATTACGACGAGTAATTTTTTTTCTATTTACTTTTATTTTTTGTCTTTCCAAGAAATTTATTTATAGCTATGTTTTTTCTAGAGCTAGGTGATATACCATGGAATTATATGGAACAGCTGATTGGAAAACCGAAAAACATGTACCTGTTATTGAAGTAGCAGATGTTATTAAGGCTGATGAAAAAACTCTTGTAACTGTTAGTGTTGGAAAAGAAATTGCTCATCCTAACAAAACAGAACATCATATTTCTTGGATAAAACTAATGTTCTGGCCAGAAGGCGAAAAATACCCATATCAACTTGGATTAGCCAATTTTGATGCGCATGGAGCTTCAATAAAAGGACCGGATACAAGTGGTGTTTATTCAGAACCCTATGCAGTTTTTCAATTAAAAACTGACAAACCAGGAAAGCTTATTGCAACATCTTACTGTAACATACACGGATTTTGGAAATATGAAAAAGAAGTAAAAATAGAGTAAAAACTCTTTTTCTTTCTATTTTTAATAATTATTCTTAATCTTTTTCTGAAGTTAATAATTCTTTTAAGGTATTACTAGCATCTTCAGGGTTTTCATAATTGTCTTTTGTAGTATCATATGATTTTCCATCCACTTTACGCTTACGGAATTTCAATGGATTATGATAATACAATACGAAAATGACAATTCCAACGACACCAGCACTTATACCAACTATTGTAATTAGTATGTTTCCAGCAATTGTGGATTTTAAAAAGATGAGAACGTCATAATTAGCTGATTCAAATATAGCATATACAATCCAATTAACATCCCTTTCTAATCGTATTAGTTTTTTAGAATTTATCACATAATCATAGGGATCTAAATAATAGTGCCATTCTGCTTCCTCGCTTGGATGCTTACTTGATAACCATACATTTGAATGAATGTCTTCTGCTAAAGAGATTACATACATATCATAATATTTCCTTTTGTCTAAGGATTCAACTGGAAGAATCTTATATGTAGAAATTTCGTTTGAATTAAAGTACCAACAAAAGACCTTCTCCTTATATGAAAAACCATCCGTTTCATCATTTAAATTCAGTTTAAAACTTTCTTGAATAATTGAAAGTTCGATATTTTCAGTATTGTTATTTGATATTATTGCTGTATAATCACCGCTCCCAACAAAAGACATTACTAGATTGTGCGAGTAATTGAATCTTGAAGCTATCATGATGCCATATTGATTTTTCAGCTCAAAATCGAAAGGTTTGTTAGAAAATGAATTATCAATTTCTATGTTCATTAAACTAAAGTAATCTTCAGAAAAATTCAATTCTAAACTCCCCCCTGAAAGAATTTCAAATCGCTTGTCAGCAATAATATCTGTTGAAATAACTAGAACATTAATAAACGAAAAAATCCACAATAGAACGATAATTTTCTCCTTTTTCATCTTCTCTCAATCTTATATTCACTTAATTTAGCTATTTAAGTAATATCTTTAAAAAATGAGAAATAACAACTCTCTTTATTCAAAAAAATCAAAAACACATTGCTTAAGTCTAATATATGGACAAAGATTCTAGAAACCTCAAAGAAACATTTGAACTATTGATTAGAGAAGCTCAAAGACCTTTTCTTGGATGGGCCTTTTCCTCTCTGTTCTAGATTCTCTTTCTCCTTATGGTAAGATTGGATAAATTTTCACTCATCTGTTGACCACGGTAATCAGAATAATTTTCCTCCTCATGATCTTTGAATTCTATGAGGGAAAATTCATCATACTCAGCACCATGATACTGGTATATGTCTTCAATTTCTTCTTCTTCCAGAAGAAACTCTTCTTCGATGAATTGTTCTTCGATATCCATGAAAAACTCCAGGTTTTAGGTTAATTTTCACTTAAATAAATCTCCCCTATTTTATGATTTCCTCTCTCTTCTAACAACGCACAGTTTTTTTATATCTAATTTATATGTCATATATATGAATACTCAATATTCTGAAAAAGGAAGTTCTGATTTTCCCCGTCCAGGTTCTGCTGAGTACACCTTATTATTCGGAGATTCAGAATCTCAAGCAAAGGCTCTAAAGACTTGGAAGAGATTAAACAAATACTTTACCATCCCCTTATATCGAATTAATGTTCTACCTTTATTCGGTTTTGGAAAAATCTTCTTACTTCTGTACACAAAAGGTAGAAAAACTGGTAAGAATAGGATTACTCCATTAGAATATAGAAAAAAAGATGGAATAATTCACTTTGTTGCTGGTAGAGGGATGAAAGCTCATTGGCTCAAGAACATGTTAGCAAAACCAGAAGATGTTAGAGTTAAAGTTGGATTCAGAAAGCATTCTATAAGTTTTGAATTACTTGCATCCATTGAGAAAAAAAATGATTTGTTTAAGTGGTATGTAACTAAATATCCTAAGGCTGCTAAGATGTTATTTGGTTGGGATCCAAAAACTGATGATGCTGTAACAGCTGATTTTACATCCTTCTCTGAATTAGTTGAAGTAGTTAAAATAATAACTAAATAATTAGTAATCTTGAATTATGAAGCAAAACTTATATCCTCTGAAATAGTGATAAGTATTAATTTGAACTCCACCACGCACTATAAAGGATATAGAGGTAAAACCATAGCTGTAGATTTAACAAAACAATCTTGTCTTGTAAAAGAAACTGATTCCTCGTTGATTGAGAAATACTTAGGAGGTCGAGGTTGGGCGATTAAGTATCTTTATGATAATTTAAAGCAGGGGATTGATCCCCTTAGTCCAGAAAATATACTTGTCGTAAGTTTAGGACCACTTACAGGAACATTTGCACCTTCAACAGCAAGATATACTGTTGCAGCAAAATCACCGCTGACTGGAGGAATTGGCTATGCAAATTCTGGAGGACACTTTGCTCCAGAACTTGCTTATGCTGGATACGATGCTATCTTTATACATGGTAAATCAGAAAAACCTGTATTCCTTTACATTGAAGATGACAAGATAGAATTACGAGATGCATATCATCTTTGGGGAAAAGATACTTGGGAAACTGATGCTATTTTGAAAAGTGAGTTATCTGAAAATTTTCAAATACTGTGTATAGGACAAGGAGGAGAAAATCTAGTTAAATACGCAGCACTAATGAACAATCTTTCCAGAGCTGCAGCCCGAACTGGATTAGGAGCAGTAATGGGTTCAAAGAACTTGAAAGCTATTGCTGTTAGAGGAACGGGTGCAGTAGAGATAGCCAAGCCAGTAGAATTCCACGATTTTGTTGATGAAACTCTTCAAAAAATTTATGATGATCCTGCATTTCCAAGCCTTTCATACTATGGCACGACATTTTTAGTTGATTTAGCTTATATAAGTGGTGGATTAGCAACTAGAAATAACCAATCAGGTATATTTGACCAATATGAGAACATTTCCGCAGAGACATTTGATGAATTATTTAGGGTTAAGTCTGAAAGCTGCTTTGCGTGTCCTATTCATTGTGGGAAGTATTCCAAAGTAAAAACTGGCAAATATGCTGGAACTAAAGGTGGAAGTCCCGAATATGAAACGGTTGTTTGTTTAGGATCTAAATGTGGAATTGGTGATCTTGGAGCAATTCTAAAAGCGAATGAATTGGCTAATAAATTTGGTCTAGATACTATCTCACTGGGAGACACTATTGCATTTGCCATGGAGGCTTACGAAAAAGGTATCTTATCATCAAAAGATACTGATGGATTAGAATTAATTTGGGGAAATGATGACGCTTTAATTGAACTAATAAAAAAAGTAGCCTTTCGTGAAGGAATTGGAAATGATCTTGCAGAGGGAACAAAGAGATTTTCTGAAAAAATAAATGCTGGATCTGAAGAGTTTGCACTTCATATAAAAGGAATGGAACCACCAGCTTATGATGTTAGAACTGCAAAAGCTTTTGGTTTAGGCTGGGCAACAGCTACAAGAGGAGCTGACCATCTTGCAGCTTTACCTAATTTTGAGCTCTTGGGTTACGAACCTGAAAAAGGTCTGGAATGGTTTGGTTCTGAAAAAGCAGTAGATCCTTATTCTTATGAAGGAAAACCAAGGATGGTGGTCTGGCATGAAAATTTTGGGGCTATAGTTGATTCAGCAGAAATGTGCAAATATACTTGTTTTTCCGCGTATGCAGTTAGACCAGAAGATATGGCTATTTTTCTGTCTCTCACAACTGGAAGAAATATTTCTGCTGATGAATTGCTTCTAATTGGAGAACGAATATACAATTTGGAAAGATTATTTAATTTAAGGGAAGGAAAAGGAAAAGATGAAGATAACCTTCCTAAGAGATTTACTGAGGAACCTTTGTCTGAAGGGCCAGCAAAAGGCCAATATGTAGAATTAGATAAAATGCTGCCGAAATATTATGAATTGAGGGAATGGGATTTTGAAACAGGATTACCAAAGGAATCCTTGTTAAGGAAATTAGATCTTCTTGAATCAGCAGAAATTTTTAATTTAGTAAAGGAGGAGAAATAAATTGAATTCAGAAATCAAAAAAAGAATATTCGCTCAAAAAGAAAAGTGCAATGGGTGTCGGATTTGTGAACTACGATGTTCTTTTGAACATGAGAAAGTTTTCTCTCCTTTTCTATCTAGAATCCAAGTTATAAAGAACGAAGTAGAGGGGATTACAATCCCTAAAGTATGTGTTATATGTGGGAAATGCATAGAAGCATGTCCAGAGAAAGCAATATCTAAATCCCCAATAACTGGAGCTATTCAGATAAGCGAAGAATTGTGTACCGGGTGTAAAATTTGTGTGGAAGCCTGCCCATTTGATGTTATGAGATTTAATCCAGAGAAGAATATTGCAATAACATGTGATTTATGTGATGGCGACCCACAATGTGTCAAATACTGCCCTGAAGAAGCACTGCACTTCAAATCAGCAAAGGAATTTGCAGAATATAAAAGAAGGGATTTGGATGCAGAAAAACCAGAAGTTATTCCTTAGAGAATTTGCTGAAGAAAAATTTCGATTGTTTTATAAATCATTTTCTTGATCCTTCAAAGCTTCTTCTACATCACCAAAAAAATCTTTATCTGTGATGTAAAGCTCTCTTTGTTTAGTTATGTCTCGTGCAAATCGCACTCTAAGATAAATATAGACTGTAACTAATGAATTCCAGATTTTTGGTGATAAAGCTTTTAGCTTGATGTAGCTATACACTAGGACACCTAAAATTAGTAACCATGCTGGAATTAGATATCCTCCATAGAGTCTCACCCAATTATCCCATTTGTTTGGGTTTGAAGCTCTTTCGAATTCTTCGATATTTGTAAAACCATCTTTATCTGGATCATCATAAGTACTATTTTCAAGTGGATCTAAGAAATACTCCACCTCCCAGCTATCTAGAAGTAAATCTCCGTCACTGTCAATTGAGTAAGGATCCGTATTATATAAGTTGATTTCAGCAAAATCATTCAGAAAATCCCCATCACTATCTGGACTTCCATGTCGCTGAAAACTTCCCCCATAGGTCCACCAAGAGCTAGTAGAATTGGCTGACTCAAATAGTTCAAAACAATGGATATCTTTCTTGTTTACTCTAGATATTATTACTTCTAGTTTGCCATCTTTGTCAATATCTGCCACCAAGGGAGGATCTGTGTGTATACCACCAACTTCCCGAAATAAAATTAATTTCCCTAGATGATTCAATCCCACAAAATTAGCGTTTCCTTCACCGAAAAGAATCTCCAAGTTTTTATCGTTATCAATATCAACTGCACATGGACTACCTAGAATGTTTGTAGAATTATATCTCCATTGAAGTTGTCCAGTTTCATTTAAACAGAAGATGTTTCCTTCACCCGTCAAAGGGTTATAAGCACTAGATATAACCTCTAGGCTACCATCATTATCTATATCAGCAATACAGGGATTGAAGTTCATGATATTGCTTCTGTTATTCTGTAATTCCTGTGTATATGACCATTCTATTTCTCCATTATGATCAAAACAATACAGATGAAAAGTGCTTCCAACTATTATTTCTGCGGTACTGTCTCCATCAAGATCTGCTACTCCAATTAAAGAATCTCCTCTAATTGTGTGTGATATCCATTTCTCTTCACCTGAAGTAGTGAAGGAATGAAGTTTGTAATCATTTCCGATTAATAAAATATCTAAAACATCGTTATTATCAATATCCGCAATGATTGGAGCTGAACCAAAAAGGAGTGTCCAATATCCTGAATATTGTAATGTTATATTAAAATAAAATGCAAGTTTTCCTTTTCGATTTAAGACAAAAGGTTGACTAGTAGTTTTTGCTGTCGAAACAATAATATCTAAATGCATGTCATTATCAATATCAAAAATGCAAGGAGTAAAGTCCTCAAGTTCAGAATCTACAATGTATTCCCAAAGTATTGATCCCTTGAAATCAACGCAGATTAAAGATGATTCTCCTACGATTAATAAATCAATCTTACCATCTTCATCTAGATCTGCAAAGCTGATTTTTCCAGAAAGAGTTGTATCTAAATGTAGAGACCAAATTATTATTCCTTCATTGTTCAGACAAAAAACAATGTTGTTTGTTAAAGCTATAACTTCGATATTTCCATCTCTGTCAAGGTCAACAAGAGAAGGGGACCCTTTGATGTTTCTACCAAAAGGAGTTGACCATGATGGTCCCAAATATTTTCCTCCTATAACAGTCTCATCAAAGCTATAAATTGTAACTGGCATACTGAGTACTAATAAGGTAAAAACTAAAACAAAAACAGCTATAAATCTGATTTTAGTTGTTTTTAACCTATATTTGTACTTCTTGAGTGGCACAATATTGCATTGTATCAGACAGTTAAAAACTTACTCAAAATAACATGGAAATCAGTTTCCACCAGCAATTGCTGGCATAAGCGCTACCATATCTCCTTCTTTTAATATTGTTTTAAATCCCTCTAAAAGATTAATATTTCTGCCATTTACAATTATTCGATAGTGTTTTTTAACATCACCATTGATGTCGAGAATCTCTGTTTTGAGGATTTCACCGAATTCTTCAAACATCTTATCGAGTAGATTTTCTACAGATGATGCCTCGTAAAAGAATTTCTTCTTGCCTATAATCTCTTTAATTTTAGTGAAAGTTATAATTTCTATATTCGCCATAGATACTCACTTGACTATTGTTTCATAATGTGTTTTTTTATTAAGATAAAGATTCTTCTTTCATTAAAAATAGATTTCTCAGTTCTTCTAGAGCTTCATGCCGATGTAAGTATTCTAGTTTCTTTGCTGCATCAAAGTGTACTCCACAAAACCATTCCATATACGGCGGATGCTCAACTATTCCCTTCTTTTTGACTCTTTTCTCCCATTTCAAATTAGATTTGGTTTTCTTAAAACTAATAGTTCCTCCTTCTTCCGCATGATTAAATCTTTTTAGACAGATTTCACAAATTGGTGGTTTCATCTGATATTATTCCTCTGTAAATTTTTCTTTTAATATTTCCATAGCTTCTGGTATTATTAGATGTGATAATTTCTGGGCTGCTGCATAGTGTTTGTCACAGAACCAATCCGCATAAGGTGGATGACCAGTTAATCCTTCAACTTTCATAGCTTTAATCCATCTTTCATCGCTTTTACTTTTCTCAAAGTAAACTAATCCTCCTTCATCTGAATCCCTGAATTCCTTGTAACAAATAACGCAAATTGGTGGCTTCATACATTCAACTGAAGTGAACATTATAAAAATTTTAGGGAAATTTATCTGTTCTCTAATCTCATAGATCTCCTGATAGCTGTCATTGTTTCTGTTGCCATCAATCTATTATTAGAATCTTCATCGTTCCTAGCTATTTCTCCTAGAATGTCTATTGCATTTGGATCTTTTAGGATTCCAATGTTGCTGATAGCTTCAAATCTTACTCTTGGATGATTATCGTCCAAGCCACTTAAATTTACTTCGTAAATCCTAGTATCTTCTATTTCCCCTATATCAATTAGTTTTCTTATTTCTTGCAAAACTTGTAATCTAATTTCCCAATCTTGATCATCGTAAGCTTTTATTAAATGAGGAACAGGGTTACCTTCAACACGATAAGTTAGAAACTCTACAACTACTTCCTTAACTAGCTTATTAGAATCTAGAACATAGTTAGCTACAAGGGAAGCTGGAACCTTGATTGGAAATTTTAGTATAGTTGACTTAGCTTCTTCTCTGACTGATTCAGTATCATCCTTCAATCTCTTAAATAATGGTTCAATTATAGTTAGGTCATCAAAATTCTTTAACGATTTAGCTGCGGAATATCTAACTTGAGGGTGTTCATCGTCTAATGTGTGAATAATGAAGGAGATGGTATCTGGGTTTTTATGCTTACCAAAAGAATCAACAGAAGCTTTCCTTACTCCCCAATTTTCATCTTCTAATGCTTGAGTTAATGCAATTAAAGCTTGATTATCATCTATATCCCCAAGGATTTCTGCTGCATAAATTCTAACTTCGTTGTCAGAATCTTTCAATGACTGGATGATCTTCTGTTTTGCAATTTCTTCACTTCCAAAAGGAGCTAATTGTTCCAATGCAAGTTGGCGGAGAGCAGGATTGGGGTTTTCTAATAGTTTAATTATTTTTAATATCTTGGCATTTGACATCCAAACACTTCAAGTAAACATTTCGTGTCAAAACAAAAAACTTTGGTTTTAGGCGGATTATCTTGGTTTGGGTAATAGTTTAAGTACAAAATATTAAATAAAATCACTCACATAATATTATCATTCTCTTACTATCATAATTTCTGAAGGGTGGCATTATGCTTACAATTAGACACAAAATCTACTATTCGATATGTAGAATGGGGATAACCATTCTACTGAATGTGGTTTTTGTAGCAACCTTCTGAATGTATACCAATCAAGTGAATTTAGATCCTGTTCTCAATGGCATAGGCAATGCTATAGGAAAAATAGTAATAGGTTTCTCTTCTGTGATTGTTGGTATTGTTTCTGATTCTCTATCATCAAAATCAAAACTTGGAAGAAGAAAATTCTTTATCTGGACAGGAGCTCCTGCACTAGCTTTTTCATTTGTTATGTTATTTACACCTCAATTTATCATTCCATTAGGAAGTCAAACAACAAAGTTCATCTGGTTGTTAGTTTGGAATTCAGCTTTCCATCTATTCTATGGATATCTTGTGATTCCTTATCTATCTTGGATGCCAGAAATAACTTCTGAAGATGAAAGAGTTCAGTTATCTGGTTTAATGAGTACTGTGAATTTAATTGGAAGCGCAATTGGTGCTGGTTTTGTTTTAGTGATGTCTGGTTTCATTAGTGAAGATCCTCAAGGTATCTATGGTGTTGCTGGGAAATATTTGTTGATTTTCGCACTTCTTTTTGCAGTTTTAGAATTTCTGTTCTTTTTACCAGCATTATTGAAGATTAAAGAAAAGAAGATTGAGGATAAGAAGAAGAAAGCCTGGAGTGAGATAAAAATTGCACTTCGTAACCGAAATTATATGATCTGGGTAAGCGGGTTTACAATTCTCAATGTTGGGGTTACCATAATGACTGCTTTGATTATAGATTTTATAGAAAAAGTTATAGGTATTGTTAATGCTAAGGAGAAATTTCTTTTTGCAGCAGTAATGCTTTGTGTTATTGTGTTGGGATTCCTTTTCTGGGGAAGTTTTGCTAAGAAATTTGGTAAGAAATGGTCATTGATAATTTCTTTCACGTGGTTGTTAATTTGGCTGCCAATAACTCCGCTTATAGGAAAAATCACATTTATTTCCCCCATAGTTCTAGGGTACGTTTTTGGTATCGGTGCTGTATTTGGTATTTCGGCAGTTTATCTTTTCTCATATGCGATTTTAGCAGACTTTGCTGATAAAGATGAAAGAGATACTTCTGAAAATCGTTCAGGACTCTATACAGGTTTCAAAAGTTTACCTTTCAATATAGCTCAAGCAATTGGATTTGTAGCAGCAGGTTTTCTGCGTGGTTGGACCAAAGTAGTGGGAAGCGAAACTATAAACATAGGGCTTGTTTGGATAGGCCCTATTTGTGCAAGTTTCATATTATTAGCTCTTCCAATACTCTGGAAGGGGGACTTTGATCCATTTATGAAGGATGAGAAAGTAAAAACAACATCAATTTTTAAGCAAATCTTCTCAAAGAAAAATTGAGATTCAGATATTTTTTAATTTATACAGATGTTTTTGTCTTAATGAGAAAAATTCTATTTATCTGTTTTCACAATTCATGTAGAAGCCAAATGGCAGAAGGTTTTGGAAGGTCTTTGGGAAAAGGAATAATTACAGTTCGCTCTGGAGGTACTGAGGAAGGTCATGAAGTTGATCCTTTAGTTATTGAAGTTATGCATGAAGTTGGGATAGATATTTCTAATCTAGAATCGAAAAAAGTAGATTCTTGGGATTGGGCCGATAGATTATTTATTATGGGGTTTGATGCAGAGGAATCATGCCCCGTTTCTTATCTTCATAAATTAGAAAACTGGGATTTAGATAATCCTAAAGGGAAACATATTGAAGAATATAGAAAAGTTCGAGATTTAATAAAAGAGAAGATAGAAATTTTAGTAGAACAAGAAAGAAAGGTTAGTAGTTGAAAACACCATTTCTTGCTGCTTGAGTTAGTTGATGAACTCTAGAATATTCGTTTTCTATCTTATTTTTAATTTTCAAGTTTTTTGTTTTTCCAATTTTGATTTTCATTGCCATTTTTTTTGCACCTACTATAACGTAAACATCTCTTTATTAAAGGATTTTTTTAATTAATTCGATTAATAGTTAAACTATTTGGTCAAAGAACTCAACTAGAGTCGAATATGATATAGTCTTTGATTTAAAGGTCTTAAAGGTAGAGTGCAATGTTTAAGCTGAAAGGTTAAAGCTCAAAAAATGGACACCTCACAAACTTTAAGACATAAATAATGAATTAACTGTATGAAAGAAATTACTCTGATTTCTTGGAATGTGAATGGTATTAGAGCTGTTTCTAAAAAAGATATTTCCGAAGGAATGAAGTTTAATCAAATTCTACAGAAAGAAGAATTTGTAAAATTGAAACTTATTGATTGGTTGCATCAAATTTCTCCAGATGCATTATGCCTTCAAGAGACAAAAGCTCACCCTGAACAACTCACAAGTTCTCTTCTAAAACCATCAGGATTTATTAGTAATTTCTCATCTGCAGAGAAAAAAGGATATAGTGGTGTCGTAACCTACTCCAAATCAAAACCTATTCGGATAAACACAGATTTAGCTGTAGATAGGTTGAATAAAGAAGGTAGAGTTATGGAAACAGAATTTCCAGAATTTGTGTTATTGAATGTATATTTTCCAAATGGAAAGCTTAGTGCTGAAAGACTCAAATATAAAATGGACTTCTATGAAGTATTTCTAGAGCATGTTATCAATTTAAAGAAACAAGGAAAATCTGTCATAATCTGTGGTGACGTTAATACTGCTCATACAAAAATAGATTTGACACATCCCAAATCAAATGAAACTGTATCGGGCTTTCTTCCGGAAGAAAGAAAATGGATAGACACATTAATTTCTAATGGATTTGTAGATACTTTTAGGCATTTTAACAAAGAACCTGAACACTATACTTGGTGGTCAACAAGGGCAATAGTGAAAGGTGTTACTGCTAGAGAAAGAAATGTAGGATGGAGGATAGATTACTTTTTTGTGTCTGAAGATTTAATTGAGAATTTAGTCGAATCAGAGATAACGAATGAAGTAATGGGTTCTGACCACTGTCCTATAAAAATAAAACTAAAATTCGATTAATTGACTTAAGAAATCTATATTAATGAAATTATAATAGAAATCTATATGCTTCAAGTAGTGAAACTAGAAGATATAGAAATTGAAAAATTCTGGGATTATGTTCTTAGTGATGTACCGTTGTATTTCTTCTTTATACTAGATTTAAAACAGTATCCTGAACAAAGTCAATTCTTAGTAGCAATTGAAAATGAAGATATTGTTGGATTATGCCTTATATGGAAAAATCAAATCGCCCATGTACGTGGTCAGAATGAGGAGATCATCACATCATTATTTCATGCAATTCCCGAAGATATTCAAATTGAACAGTTCAACTTTGAAATAAAATATCAAAAATTGTTGTCTTCCTTGATACCAAAACCAAAAACAAAGCTACTTCTTCACAGAATGGTACTCCAAAAAGATAAAATGATCCCTCGATTTCCATTAGATAAACCTTTTACACAGAGAAATTTGACAAAAGAAGACGCACCTAAAATTGCAAAGCTCATGGCAAAAGCAAGCCCAACCTATTGAAGTAAAATAACTGCTAAACATTTAACTTTCGATGAAAATCAGAATTATACTGGTTTATTTGATGGTAATAAGCTGATTTCTTTCACATTGGCATGGATAGATGAAACAGCTGCAATTATAGCAAATGCAACAACACACCCTAAGTATCAGAATTTAGGTCTTGCAACTTATCTGGTTAATGAATGTATTCATGATATGATGGAACACACTGAAATAGCGATTATACATGTACTAACAGACAATGAACCAGCGATAAAGGTATATTCCAAAGTAGGATATGAAGTATATGCTTCTTTTATAATGGTTGGATTAGAATAACTCATGATTTAGTTCTTTTTATCGTCTTAACAATTAGGAAGTCAGGAAATATATCATCATCCTTGTAAGCATTTCTAGGAAACTTCTTAACAAGTTCTTCTGAAGCTTTTGGTTCACTCATCTCTAGAAGGACCAGATTATTTTTTACTAACTCATTAAGATACGAACTTATAGGTCTTGGGAATTGAAGTGACAGAGTATCATGTCCATAATCCATAAGCGTTGGTCTTTCATCAAAATAATTTAGGATTAATCGTAATTTATCTTCATTTCTTTGACTACCTCTTGGAACTCGAAAAGAAGTACAAGTTGGCCAAGCGAAAGCTGGGTGTGTAATACTAAAAACAAAGATTCCATCTTCTTTCAGAACATGTGAGATTTGTTCGATTGTTGATTTATAATTCTCTATGTCCATTAATGCCATATTACAAACTACTTTGTCAAAAGATGCTTTTGTAAATTTGCTAGCTAAATGTTCAGCATTTAATTTTAAATATTGAATCCCTAATTTCTCTTTGTTTTCTCTATCGATCGCAAAATCAATCAGTTTCGAGATGTCAATACCCGTTACATGTACTCCTTGTTTTGCTAGATATCTAGCAACATTTCCTTCACCACATGCTACGTCTAGAATCTTTTCATTCTTCACAAACTCAAGCAGACGATATACTTCAGGCAGTATCTTATATTTGTGATGATAGTCTCCTCCATCACTAAATTGAGGTGCCCATGTTGGTGCTATGGTATCCCACGTAGACTTTGGATCATATCCATCAAGTGAATCAAGCCTCTTAAATTCCACAAATTTTCCTAGTGAGAGTATTCTGTTCAATCCCCAAGCCTTATGTGGGAACTCCTGAGGTTTCATCTGATCTCTAGAAATAGGCATCCAGATCATGATATCTTCTTCAGGTTTAATGTCTCCAATCTGAAATGGGTGAGTTCCTTCATATTCTGCGAAATCCAAGGCTGGATTATAATTTCCACATTCATGACAAGGAATTTTATAATAGTAATCATAAATGAGGAATTCCTCTTTTTGCATTTGTTCATCTGCACAGAATAAACATGTAAACTTCTTACAAGTAGAACACCAAGAAATACCGTTGAAGTGCCTCTTCTTTCCGCATTTGCTACATTCATATTCCCAATGTAGAAAACAACGAGGAGTAAATTCCTCTCTGTCATAATTTGCATTATTGATTGGATAATCTGTTGAAATTCTGTTGTATTCAATACAGTAAAAACATGGTATGTAACCTGAAGTAGGCATAACAAACAAAAAGAAACTTAGTATAAAAAATACTCTATAATTCTGTTTTTACATTATTTTGCAAAGATGGGCTCTTTCCAATAAGGGTATCATTACAAGAACTTCCCACCTTCTCGGCAGTGGAAATGACCTATATTTCTAGTGGAGAAAAATTAGCCAAAAATTACTTTATTCCAACTCCTCGAATTCCTCGATGAGCTATCCAATCTACTACTTCCTTTCTAATTTCATTAATCCCTTCAAGTGTTACACAGGAGGAATTTATAGCTTTGATGTGATTAACATCAATTGGAAGATTGTGGTCGGCTATATATTCATAAATTGTTGAGATTATTTGATCTATATCCTTTTGTTTTGGTTTTTCAAGATCCACTTTATTTGGAACAAGAATTATTAATGTGTCTTCATAAATCCATTCTTTTACTATTGCAAATCGCAACCATATCTCTAATGACTCAAGTGTACTAAATCTAGATACATCATAAATTAATAATAACGCAGATACTCTCAACAAAGCTGGAAAACAATCAAAAACAGATAGAATTTCATTAAAAGTTGTACTTCGAGACGAAGCTTTTTGTCTTTGACCTGGAAATACGTAAAATTGCAAAGTTGTTGTGATTGGTAAGTTATCTACTTCTACGACCTCACTACTAAATTCTATTTCAATATTGTAAGATTTTTTTGTTTTTAGAAGTATGTCTTTTAGTTCTTCTTCAGAGACTTCAGGGTTAATAATTAAGCGTGATAATACAGACTTTCCTGTGAACCCATCTCCTAGAGGAATAACAGAACCAGTAGCATAGTGCTTAATTTCATCCGTCATGTTTTTCAACCTAATTGAATGATTTACAGAGTTTCCCAAAGGTATATTTCCTTTGTAAGGTTAAAATTCTTTTCAAAGCAGCAAACATTATTTAGATCCTATTCTGATTGGTTGATAGATTGTCGTGAATCTTATAGCATATTCTTTATTTTCTCTACACCCATCACTCTACCTTCACTTACTACTCTTCCATCTATCCTCAGTGCTGGAGTCAAGAAAACGTCAAGATCAGCAAATTTCGTTATATCTGTAAAGTGTTCAACTTTGTAATCATATTCTTTTCCAGCGTCTTTTATTGCTTCAAGAACTAATTCATACTGTTTTTCGCACTTTTTACAACCTTTTCCTACAACTTGAATTAATTTCATATCTGACATATTTTTTCACCTAATATTTAAGCAAATGTTATTGGTTCATTCGATACAATTAAACCAAATAATAATCCTGCTAAAACTGAAAAGACTATTACTAACAGTAAGTAAACAAAATTCTTCTTATCTCCAATAAATTTCCGTGTTACTAAAATACTTTGAATAGAAAGTTCTGGATCTGCTAACAAATAAGCAAGTAAAACCCCTCTAGCCATTCCAAGATCTAGAAACATCTGAGCAATAGGCACTTCCATTAATGTTGGGAAATAAGCAACTACACCAAAAGTTACACCAACGAGATTTGCAACTACTGTGTTTCTACCTACGAGATTTTGGATAAATTCCGGTGGAATTAACTCTTTAAGCATTCCTGCTACAAAGACACCTATAATTAAATAAGGGACAATTTTTTTGATGAAAATCCAAATCTCTCTCATCCATTCTTTACTTTCCTCTTTATCAATTCTTTTAATAACATACAATGCTATAGTAACCGCTACTATGATTGAAAGAACAGCTTTAATTCCCATATTAGCTAAATCGATTCTAAATACTTCAGTTTTAAAATACTCAAACGATCCGGGTAGTATTGTTTTGTTGTCTTGTGTGATACTTGCGTATTTGCCAATTCCAAAATCTCCAACTGAACTAAATACATCTGCTTTAACTAAGAAATAGTTTATTTGTGAAGTACCTGTAAATAACAAATAAATCAATCCAGAAAAAAGATTGATTTTTGCATTCTTAATCAAGAAGAAACTCGCGATTAGTAAAGATAAACCCACCCCCCAGATAAGTGTCTGGACCAAAGGTGGATTTTTAACCCCTAGTGCTTGAAGATTATCTCTATTAAAGACCGCAATTAGCACACCCACTACTAGTACAGATATGATAATTGCTCCTCTCGCTACTGTAATATGATTTATTTTCTTTCTTTCTTGAATTTCAGTTTGAGTATTTGTATTGTTATTTTCATCTGTTTCTAAATCAGCAATCATTTCTTTCTTTTTATCCCTAAAAATCAGTTCCATAATAAGACCAATAATTATCGCAAAAGAAAGGGCTAGAATTCCTCTGGCAATTGCAATGTCCATTCCGATAAGTGTCCCTGTGTAAGTTAAGGCTAGGATATTTACTGCAGGAGCAGAGAACAGAAATGTCATTGCTGGACCTAAACCTGCTCCCTTCTTTTTAATTCCAGCAAACAAAGGTAAAACTGTACATGAACATACAGCTAATAATAATCCCGAAATAGCTGCTACTGGATATGCTACTATCCTTCTAGAATCTTTTCCCATATACTTCACAATAAGCTCCTTAGGAACAAATACAATCATTGCTCCAGCAATAAAGAATGCGGGAATTAAACACAGAAGTACATGAAGTGAAAGATAATCCGCAAGAGAAAACAATCCACCCTGTAACATTGAAAGAATTGTTAACCAAAATGCAGATGCCAAGCAAATTCCTCCATTAATTCATATCGAAAAAATTCGATATATAAATTTGTTGATTAGAACCGCATATGCTATAATGAACTTTCGTTTTAATAGAAACTTTTATGTCATTTGAAACATAATGTGGTTTGACAATGACTAGCGATAAGCACGAACAAGCAATGAAAGAATTAGAACAGAAACTCGGACAACTGTTTGAACAAGGTATTGTGAATGAAGCAGCAGAGAAAAGAATACAAGAATTAGAACAAATTGAAACTCAAGTGCCATCAATGATGAAGGATGAAAAAATCAATAAAATGCTTAAGTTATTCAAAGCACTAGCAAATAAAAATAGATTACTAATTCTCATGCTAATAATGAATGGAGTTAGATGTGCTTGTGAAATAGAACACTTGCTAAAATTGTCACAATCCACTGTTTCTCATTATATCAGTGCATTAGTAGAAGTAGGTGCAATTGATGCAATAAGAAGTGGAAAATGGAATCTAGTTGAATTAAAAGATAGCAGTTCTTCAAAAAATTATTTTGTTTCACTAATTGAAGAAACTTTCAACTAAAGATAATTCTTGAGAATTAAAATTCAATTGTATTTTTTTCTTCATATTCATTCAGAAACTTTTAAAGAAACAAGAAGACATTACTTCGTTAACTGTTATTAAGCGTGATAGATATGTACGAACAATTCAAAGAGATCGGTCCACATTTTGAGTTATCCGAAACTCATAAAATGGTAAAACAGAGTGTGAGAGAGTTTGCAGAAGCAGAAATTGCTCCGAATATAAAGGAATGGGATCAAGCACATACTTTTCACAGACCCATATTAAAAAAGATGGCTGAACAAGGTCTTCTTGGTATTAGTATCCCTGTAAAATATGGCGGTGGAGGTCTTGATTATATCGCTTTGGCTGTAGCTTGTGAAGAATTAGAAAGAATTGACACCTCATTTAGAGTGATTTTATCCGTTCACAATGGATTAGTCTGTTCCACAATATGGCAATGGGGTAATATGGAACAAAAGAAACAATACCTACCAATCTTAACCTCAGGAGAGAAGATGAGCACATATGGTTTAACCGAACCAGCTGCTGGAAG
>JAUWJS010000111.1 GCA_030607575.1 Candidatus Heimdallarchaeota archaeon
AAGAAAGCAAACTGTATCAAATAATAATAAACAAGAGTAATTTTATTTCTAATCTTATTCTTTGTTAAATCTTTAGAATCAATTTTTGTTAATGCTCCTACTTCATTTAGTTTTTCTTCATTCATAAATGTAAACACTTCAGTTTAGATTTCAGCCAATAATATGCAAGAGCATTTAAGAATGTTTTCTATAACTAAACTAAAAAACATTTCTTGAATTAGTTAATTCACCTTTAGAGTAGTATTTTAGTCCTCAAATACAATCTGATGTTATCTCCCTAGTAGCACCTTCAAGTTTATGCATTCTTAGTCCTACTGAGATTTTTCCTAAATTCCAAAAGTTGAAAATATCTATTAAAGTTAAAAGTAGACCCACTTCTAACATAAGAGAAATAGGAGAAGAAGCTAGAGGATAAGGGTCAGTGTTGTTCTTATCTCCTAGAAGAGGATAAGGTGTTGAGTTAGTCCATTCGTTCCAAAAATTGCCTAAAAGAGTTAGTTCATCGAACCATGTATTGTTGAGTCCTTGATCTTTTGCTTGAGATAGAAACCCTAGATTATTGAAATAGAATGAATTGTGATGAATATTATTGAAACTGGTAATTTCAAGTTTAACAGCTTCTCTTGTATTATTGATGAATTCATTAAACTTAACAATGTTTCTTTCACTTGATGAAGAAGAGTAAATTCCTATGTAATTCTTTTGAAAAGAATTGTAAATGATTGTGTTTAGATTACTAGAGTAAAGATTAACGCCATAATAATTGTCATAAATAGTATTGTTGCTAATAGTATTGGAATCTGAATAGCTGACATAGATACTCTGCTGATTATCATCATCACAAGTATTTTGCAAAATTTGATTATTAGAACTGTAAATTATACTTATACTTGTTTTTGTTATCGAATCCATGTAATTGCTTATTATGGTGCAATAATCACTATGAAGAATACTGACCCCCTCATGCAAATATCTAAAATAGTTATTGCTTGCTTCGATATAATTTGAACGCTCCACAAATATCCCTCGATGAACAAGAGATGTTGGTCCGGTTATTGGTCTATAAAGCGAAACATGGTTGTTAGTGAGCTGACAATTATTAGAACCCTCTACCCAAATACCATATTTATTTTCAATACAGATGTTATCATAAACATCTATGTTATCACTGAAGTTAAGATAAATTCCTCCAGTGCTATGGTTAATAATTGTGTTATTGTATATCTTACCAGTTCCTGCTTGAACATTATTCAATCTAATTCCATTGTAAAGATTACCAACCAATTGATTATGTCTTATCACAAAATAGCTTTTAGTATTGGAAATTGATATACCTCTCTTCACTTGATTTTCAATCACTTGATTTTCAATTATAAACGGATCGTCTGCTGATCCTGTCCCCTCAAGCTTATATTTGCTGAAATCTTTATCTGACTCGATTTCAATATAATTGTGGTCACCTCTCATTATAACCAATGGTAAGACTACTCCTAGACCTATTAGAAGAATAAAAACGGTGGACCCAATTAAACTATTGATTCTCTTTCTCACAGTTCATTTTTATATGTTGAACAATTTTAACGTTTCTAAATTACACATTTAGCATTGCATTCATGCTTAAAGTTAAAACTTTGTATGAGAATAATATGTTAATGAGGAATCTTAGTTCTATAATTGCAGGTTTTTCTCTAGTAATTGGCATTATACCTATTTTCCTCGAACCAATCGTTAACTACCACTTCATTCCAATATTTAAGATATCAATGTTGATTATAGCTTTAACTATTGCACTGATTCTGATAACTAAAAAAGAAAGATTAGACCGAAAATACCTAATTCCTTTGACGATAACTCTTTTTCTTTTTATGGTAGCTGAAATCTTAGCATTAATTCATATTTTCGAAGCAAAGTTAGCTTATATTACAATTGCTAATACTCTTCTGTTGGATATTTTCATTCATTTGATCTCTATTATTGCAATGATTCCTTTGTATATTTTGTTACTAAGTCAAATCAGAAAAGCTAAGAAACATATTCCAAGAAGAGTAAAGTTATCGATTCTCTTTGTCACATTTTTTTTGATAATTATTATCTCTCCTTTAATTACTACATTCAGTATGGCAATGATCGCATCAAAGGATTATTTCAGCTTAGTATTTGGGATAGTGTTTATTATAATCGATTTGAATATCTTAGTAATAGCTTTTACATTTGTTTATCTAAACTGGAAAGTGCGGACACCTCATTTTTGGATAACTATAAGTGGAGCATGGTTCTTTAAGTTAGCTGGAGACACAACTAAAGGCTATTTTATAGCTAAAGGTACTTATGATATTGGGACAATTCCTGATCTTTTTATTAATGTCTGTTATGCATTATTTGTTGTTGGACTTGTCACAATGATAGAACAATATGACAAACCTTTAACAATTTCTGAGCTGGAGAAAGAACGTAAGCAATATCAAACTCTCTATGAGGAAATGAATATTTTTGCTAAAGATTTAGTCACTGTAACTTCACTATTACGTCATGATTTGTTAAATGATCTTGTTGTAATTCAGAGTGGAATAGAATTGTTTGAAGAAACTAAAAAACACGAATATCTCGAAAGAGCTGTGAGTAGAGTTGATACAATAGCTGAAAGGTTAGATCTTCTCAAATCTGAATCAAAACTATTAGAATCTCTTAAAATCCAACCAATAGAAATTAGTATAATTAATAATGTAGCTGAATCATTTGAAAATGTTACAATTCAGCCATATATCTCAAACATACGAGTTAATGCCAATAGGTTGCTTTATCCGATTTTGTTTAACTTCATACAAAATGCTTTCCAACATGCAGGTAAAGGGATAGCTGTTGAAATAAAGATTGAGGAGCAAAACGATGAAATTGTTATTTCTGTTAGCGATAATGGAAAAGGTATTTCCGAAGAAACCAAAAAGCAAATCTTTCAACAAGGATACAGAGGAACAGATAAGGGAGTAAGTGGGATGGGATTGTTTTTAGCAAAAATTGTTATTGAAACCTATGGGGGTTCGATTAGAGTTTTAGATAACAAACCACAGGGAACAATTTTCGAAATCAAACTAAAAAAAGCAATGAAAGAAGAGAAAACCTGAAATTCTTTAAAGTGAAGATTCTTTTTTAAAATATGCGTATTTAGTGATTTGTGACGACAATCCTTAAGTATAAAGAGTTTCTAAAGTTGAAATTATGAGAAGAATTATAGCAATTACAAGTATATTTATGCTTTTTGTAGTCTTTTCATCTTCTAATACTACTTCTATGGTTGATACAGGTGTTATTATTCAAGCTGTTCCTTCAGGTATCTTGGATCTTACTGCACCAATGATATTTCTAAACATATCTCAATATAATAGCACTGGTCTTATTTTCGGTGAAATCATAGAGCTAGAATCTAACATTCATAACTATACTATCGAGCTCAATGGTACTGATATAACTTCTAGTGTTGCAACCCCCCAAACTAGCCAAAATGTAACTTTTTCTTTGAATGCGAATAGTTATTTTAACATCACACCAGGTCTTCACAATTATTTAGTAATAACTGCCTTTAATGACGCAGACAATACGACAACTTTACCATCATTCAAACAAGGAGGAGGTGTTGGAGGATCCGGTGGATTTATGTTTTGCGATGACGCTGAATGCTGGGGACCAATACCATTCCATCCAGATACTATAATTGAACAACCACAATACACTAATCTAACTTTAACTGATTATACAGCGCCTGTAATCCGTTTCAACCTAATTGGCTTTCCCTGTTGTGGAAACGTTACCTCTTATGCTACTTATGATCCAGATTCTGCAATGGATACCGTAATCTATGACACTACTGTCACTGATACTATGACGACATATGCAATAAATACAGCTGGTGTATCATGCAACGTTACTGTAACCTGGGCAGCTCTTGAGACAATAGACGTTCCACCAGATGAAAATTCTTATGCATTTTTCAGTGGATTTATTTTTGTAGCGCTCTATCTAATCTATGTAAGAAGAAAGAAAATTCATAACTCAAAAAGATAATATTATTAGTTTTTCTTTTCTTTTTTTTACTATTATCTCCAAAAAATAGCTTCAGATTTCATTGAATAAATATATCTTTTACAAAACTGGATAAATTGATTCTATCTTCATAATTTAATGATTCATTATTTCTAGCAGCTTTTTCGATCATCTTCTTGAGTTCTTTGTTAGAACTGAATATGTTGATGAGATTATTTAACTTTTTAATCCCATTGTAAGATTTGCCAATGAAAATATAACTAACATAGATGTTGTTTAGTTTATTTATTAGAAATGTAAATTCCTTATTTTTCAACCTTTCTTGATTATTATTTTGTATATTAGAAGAAACTTTCTTGAGTGATAGGAGAACTTCATCATAGATTCTTTCTCCTAAAATCTCATCAAAATACTCAGAGAAGATAATTAATCCTTGATCTGATTGAATAATAAGCATAACTGGGATTTCAGCTTCACTTTCAACTTCAGGTCCTAAAACAGATCTTCTACTGACAATTTGTTTTAGTCTATCTTCTATATGCGACATTTCTAATTTTTCCGATATTGTAGGGAGTTTCATCGTGAAATCTTCCCACAAATCCAGTTGGTCTAATAAATTATCATGTTCATTCGAAATTTTTATAGCTATTTTTACTATTCCCTTTTCTTCTGCTATTTCCATTGCCTTAGACAAAATATCTTGTGCTTCTTCAGCTTTCAGTTCAACAAGTGAGAATTCAGCTTGAAGAAGCATTACCTCAGCAAGTAAAGCAAAAGAATTCTGTTTCTTTGCTATACTTTCAAGTTTATTAAGATATTCTCTTACTTCCTCCAAAAGGTCCTCATTACCTGTTTTAGACATCTCCCAGATAAGAATTTCAGATAGATTTAGTAGAGATTCAATAGTTATCATATAGTCAACAACTTCTTCTTTAGCAAGCTGTTCAAGAAAAACTGCAGATTTTTGGATGTCTCGTTCATTTCCTGTACTTTTGAGATATATAGCTTCTGATAATCTGTACAGTTGTGCTATATTTTGATTTTCGGTTTCCTTAGATAAAATATGTAATTTTTTCAGAAATCCTTCAGCAATTTTATTAAGTTTTAGATCCAAATTGATTTGAATCAAACTTTTAAGAGAATATGAAACAAGATATACTTTTTTTATCTGTTCTCGTAACTGTAGACTTTGAAGAAAGAACTTTGATGAACCTTCTAGATCACCTTTTTGTTGTGACAAATTTCCAAGAGCATAATACAGATTACTCAAAGTTTCCAACCTATCATTTTCAATTGCAACTGGTAATGCTTTCTTGTAATTTTCCTCTGCTTTATCCAATTCACCTTTTAGGGAGTATATTTTTCCAGTTTCGTACAAAGCTATTGCAATAGCAGGTTGATCACTATTTTCTTCTTTAATCTGATAATATTCTTTCAAATTTTTTAGTGAAACATCGTATTCTCCCATATCTCTATTTATTGCTGAGATATCGAGAATAGCTTTTGCTTTATCGTGAACTAAATTCTTTTGTTCATATATCGATTTGCTCTTTAAGTAATTTTCAAGGGCTTTTTCTTGGTTCCCTGAATGTCTGTAAATATAACCCATTCTATGATATACATTAGCTAGAGAAATTTCATCATTTAATTCCTCAAAGATTAACAAAGATTTACTTACATTTTCTAAAGCTTGACTTAAAATTCCCTGATTGTAATATATTCCTGCTTTGCTCATATAATAATCAGCAAGGGGTCGCCTATATCCCAATTCAGTAAATATCTCGAAACTTTGATCCCAGAAACTTGTAGCTGTATCATATTCTCCTAAATAAAAGAGTGCTATCCCTGTCCAATAAAGGCTATTGGCGATTCCATACAAATCTGAAAGTTTTCTATTCTCTTTCAAACTCTCTTCTAAAAAATCAATTGATTCAAAGAATTTGCTAGTTAAGACATAGTGGATGCCCTTGACCATATTAAACTGGGCATTTCTTCTAATATAGTTCTCACTGCCTCCTCGTTTGAATAGCGTTAATGCTTCTTCTACCTGAGCTAGACTATCATCACAGAGTTTATTTTGTCTAATATTGCTGCAGATTAGTGCTTTTTCTAAAAGAATATCAATATGGTAAAAGCTAATGTCAAACTCTTCGATATCTTCCAGCAGTTGTTCACATAGTAATTGGGCACTATCAAATTCTTTAGCTGCAACTAGAATTGACAATTTCTTGATGTTAAACTTTAAAATTGTCTCAGGATTGAAATCTTCATGCCAAAGGTTTTCGAGAGTATCTTCTATTTCCTCTAGAGCAGCAGTAAATCTACCATCTTTATAGAGATCATCTATCTCTTCTAGTATCTCATCTGAATCCTTTGACATATCGTATCCTCAAACAAAATAGTATCTCTCACTCTTAAATATAAAAATTACCCCATCATACTGAATTATATATATAAACGCGGGAATCTGTTTATATAGGTGTTGTAAAAAACATAATATTGTCGGTTCAACCTTTATCCTAAGCAGGAATTATCATGAGTGTAGATAAATATATAGAGAAATTTGAAAATACTGGAGACATTTTGACTCTAATATCAGAGTTAAAAAATAAAAACACAAGAATCATTTCCAGAACAGTCAACGCTCTCATTAAAATTGGTGAACCAGTTATAGATCCCTTGATTACTGCTCTTAAGGATGAAGATAAAGATATTCGTTTTGTTGCTTCTAAAGCTCTAGCAAAGATTGGCTCTAATGCTGTTCCACAGCTTATTGCTGAACTAGGTAATTCTCAAAGCAAGGTTAGAGTCTGTGCAGTTGAAACTCTAGGGAAAATAGGTAACAAAAGAGCTATAGAGCCTCTCATAGACACACTCAAGGATGAAAGAGAAGATGTAATCGTTAGAGAATATGCTGTTTATGCTCTAGAAAAAATAGGCGAACCTGCTGCAAAATTTTTGATTACAGCTCTAAGGGAACTTAAAGATCCTGAAGCAATAACTCCTCTGACAGCTGCTTTACATTATAATAAGCAAGAAGTAAGAGAAGCGGCTAATGAGGTTGTACTAAATTTTGGTTTCTCTTACCAAGGTTATAGAGATGTTAAGTCAATAATTCAGCGTGATACTGATGGAATTCCTTCGACTCCTGAGAAAGCTGAAGGGATATTATGGAGTAAGATAGGGAACGAATATAGACGCTATAGACAAAAAAGAATAACTGATTTTTTCTAATCACAAATAGTTTCGATATCGCTTATTCTGATTATTAGTTTTATCTAGCTGCCATTTTCTCTTTTTTTCTGGCTAATAAATCAACAAAAGCTTCCAATCTTGTTTGAAATCCTGCTTCTCCTGTATGCTCATCAACAACCAAAGATAAGAAAGGCATATCATACTCCTTACTAACTTGAGGAGCTATACTTCGAGTAATTATTTCAGGCATACAAGTAAAGGGGTAAAGGTGAATCAATCCGTCCCATTTCTTCCTCTTGTACAGAATTATATCGCCTATATTTTCTTGAGCTTCTCCTCCACATCTTTGTCCAATATATGGTTTAGCTACTCTTCGAGCTTTTTTAAAGGGTAAGGTCTTAAATGGGTTGATTTTTCGTCCAAAGTCGATAAGCATTCCCAAAGAAATAAGGTTTTTAGTAATTACTCCTAATTCATTCA
>JAUWJS010000048.1 GCA_030607575.1 Candidatus Heimdallarchaeota archaeon
TGCGTGCTAGAGTTAGATAAAAACAATCTAACTTTCTTTTAATTCTTTTCATGTAATCTTTTTTAATTCAAATACAAGCTATGTTGTTACTAAGGAATCAACTGTTTCTAGGAAAATTTGTATTTCCTCTTCTGTATTGTAAAGATGAGTCGATACTCTTAATATGTCATTGAATTTAAGTTCATACATATATAGGTGAGAACACAAAGCCCCACTTCTTATTTGTATATTTTTTACATCATCTAAAACCATCGCCAAATCGTGTGCTTCAATTTTTTCACAGCCAAATGATAAAATGGGTCCATATTCAGCTCCCTCAATTTTATTCAACTTAATAGAAGGAATGTTTTCTAAACCAGTTCTTAGCTTAGAATGTAATTTTTTCTCATGTTCCTGAATCTTTGATAACCCAAAATTCGATAATAGTTCTAGACTATTTGTCATTGCATTTATATTGGCAACATTGATTATTCCTGTTTCAAACTTAGAACCTGAAGAATTAAGGAGATAGGAATATTCTTCAAGTGCAATTATTGAACCTCCACCAACAATTAAAGGATCCATCTTATTGTAGATTTTATCATTGGTAACTTGGAATGCTGTACCTGTAGGACCTAAAGCACCTATGCATCCTGAAGACACAACTATATCTGGTGTTTCTTTATCTAACATAATCTCTTCATGGCCCACTGAATAACTAATATCTAGAATGAATATAGCATCCACTTCTTTACAGATTTTAGCTATCTTATTCCATTCTCTCTTTACACCATTGGTGGCTGTTAAAGAAGAAAGAAGTACAATGTCTTTAGGAGAGTGTATTTTTTCAATAATTTTCTCAAGAAGAATTGTTTCATCTTCTATATTTAGATATTCTATATCTGTACCAAAAGAATTATTCGCTTTTATTGCAGGAGCTAAAATAGAATGCTCCTCTAGAATACTAGTAACAACTCTTCTTTCACCTATATTCGGTATTGAATGAAAAACACTTGCTAGAACCGTTTCTCTTGATGGAAAAAATGAAATTTGGGATGATTCTATATTGAATAATCTCGAAAGTGATTTCCTGTTTTCTTCCAGAAGACGATTGCTAGAAGATATTTCATTGTGCACCCCTCTAACAGGTGCCCCTCCTCCATTTTTGTAATATTCATGTATTTTTTTCATAGATGAAACTGGAATTTTCCCAATTGTAGCTGAATCTAGATATATTTGGTCAGGCTTTAGAATAAATTCAATTCCAAATCTTGTAGTGGTCGACATGGTTCTAGTTAGGTTTATTAATAGTAGATTTTAAAATCTTCCTTGCTATGAAATCAAAAAGTTTGAATACTATTAAGAGTATTAAAAACTAGGGAAAATCTAGAGGATGATCGTAAGGCATTTGGTAAAGCATAAGCGATGCCAGAAAGAAGCTAAGGTGACCTATGATTTTCTCTTTCATATTTCTTCCATTATTGATTCCAATGTTTCTAGAAAAGTAGCGATATCCCTTTTTGTATTATACAGATGAGTAGAAACTTGAACTAGTGATTCTCGCTTTAATTCATCCATAAAAAGATGAGAACACAGTGCTCCACTTCTAACATAAATATTGGCCAGATCTTCTAGAATGATTGCTATATCATGAGCATCAATATCTTCGCTAAAGAAGGAAATAATTGGACCATATGATAAACCATCTTTCTCAACAATATCTATCTTGTTAATATTTTTGAGACCATCGTAAAGAATTTTTCTTAATTCTTGTTCATGTTTTCTGATTTTTTCAAATCCAACATCTGATAGCAGTTGCAGACTATTTGCTAAACCAGAAATAGAGGCAATATTTAGTGATCCTGGCTCATATTTACTTGGGATTGATGATAAGCTATAGTCAGATTCATTTACAGAAACAACAGATCCTCCACCTATTAAAATAGGATTGAATTCTTTCTCTATTTCATTTGAAACAATTTGAAATGCTGATCCTTGAGGACCAAGAGCTCCTATACTACCAGATGAAATAACGATATGAGGTGCAATCCCATCAAAATTATAGGATGCGTGTCCTATGCCATTAGACATGTCTAAGATAAACAATAACTCATTGTCAATTGCTAATTGAGATATGCTTTTCCAATCTCTTTTAACTCCCATTCCAAGAGTTAGTGATGATAGAACGATTGCTTTTGTTTTTGAATTAATCTTTGCTTGAATAGAGGTAGCTAAATCAATTTCTTCTTCAATTCCTGTAAAGTTTAGCTGTGTTCCAAAGAATTTATTCACTTTCAATAGAGGTGTTAGTACTGAATGATCATCAAGAGAGCTAGCAATAATTTCACTTTCTTCATCGAAACTTTGAGAAAAAAGAGCATTAAGCATGGCAGTTTCTCTTGACGGTAGGAAAGATACACGTGACTTGTCAACAGAGAAGATATCTCCAATAATTGAGCGGGATTTTTCTAGTGAGCGACTAGCATCGATTGCAATTCTATGCGTGCCTCTACTAATTCCTCCTCCATGTTTGGAATAAAAATCATTTAATACTGAAACTGAGGACTGTGGTAGCTTTCCTACAGTTGCCGAATCTAGATAAATTTCATTTTCATTAATGGTGAAGTCTATCCCAAAGTGATTTTTGAAAGACATCAATAAATTGATTGAAATCAGGTTGATTTAAACGTTTGTTTCCAAACACCATTTTTTTATATGTAATTCAAATTTCAAGCATGTTATGGCAAGTAATCAAGATAAATTGGAAGTAGATTTAGAAAAGATTATTAGTAATTCTGTAAACAGATTTAACGGTTTATTGGACAATTTATCGAAATTATCTAACAGTAAAATAAATGATATCCTTTGGAAATTGAGAGCTGATTTAGAACTATTGATAATAGAATTTAAATTTGTTTTAGAGAAGGAAAATAAAACTGAGAGATGGCAGACTTCATTCAAGGAGGCACTTAAGGGGACAAGTTCTAAACAAAAAGCTGTAATAACTTTAGAAGGTTATAGAAAGAGCGATCAAGAAATACAAACAATCTTTAAAAAGAAACCTGAACAGAGTTTCCGATATTTTTGGAAATTAAAAGAGACTATTTCCTCAATTCTTTCAGCATTCCCAGTACAAAAAATAACGTGGTCTAATGGTGAGATGAAAAAGACTTCTGAGGATGTTTTTAAGATTTGATTACATCTAACAGTAAATATAAAACAGTAAAATACTTCTGATTACATGTATGAGTTCTCATTCACCTGAGTTTTTAGAAGATAAGGAAAAAATCAGGCAAGCTATGAAACTTGAAAGATATGTCTGTCCTCATAGAGAAATTAACTATCCATGCGTAATCTGTAAAGATTGCAGAGATATGGATTTGAAGCAATTCCCACTTAAAAATGGGTTTATTGAAAAAACTAGGAATTCAAGTTTGATTTCACTGATTTTCGACCTTAGAGATCCTTTCGATGATATGTTACTCAAACGATTAAGTGTAGCACTTTATGAAGCTTCAGGAATCGTTCAAAAGGAACCAGAACTAGGATTTTCTATCACATTTTATGTATCTGAAGCATTACTAGAAAAAATAACTGAAATTGAGAAACTCATAGATTTTATAGCTGATTTCCAACATAAATTCCTCTCTGAAACTATAGCAGCAAGAAGTGCTTTAAATAAATGGGAAAGATCAACAACAAAGCGGTTATTGTGGGATATGAGTATCCAATAGAAAGAAGATTAAGAAACACTCTTCCAATATAATCCTATTTTATCGGCGTGATTTCGAACTTCATACATTTCTGTAGTTGAAACTCTTCTCTTAATCTCAGGAAATCTATCAGTTTGAAGAACAATATAATCAGGGTGATATTGACCCATAATGTTTACAAGCGGTGTATTAAGATTTTCATTGATCCAATCCAAAAGGGGAATAGAACAACACTTTGTGTGGTTTGGTATAACTAGGTGGCGAATTATATACTCACCAGATCCTCTGTCTTCAATCATTTTCATATTTCTTTGAAGAGCCTCCCAATATTTTGGTGCTTTGGAGTACTTGGTTGCACATTCTTTGTTAGAATATTTCATATCTGGTAACCAAATGTCAAAAAGATCTGCAATCAGTTTCATGCTCATATCAGTAAGATACATGTTACTATTCCACAACATTGGGACATCAACTTGTGTATGTTTGAAAGATTCTAAAATCACATGTAGGTTTGGTGTAGGTTCTCCTCCAACAAAATTGATATTTCTAGCATTCTGTTTAACCAAAGTGAAATAGTATTGTGCAAGCTGAATAGCTGATGTTCCTCTCCCCTTAATTCTCTCAAATCCAAATTCGTGACTTATATCCCAGTTTTGACAAAACTGACAATCAATAGTACAGCCCAAAAAGAATATTGTTCCACTGGGAACAATAGGACTTTCTTCACCCATATGAATGAAAGCTGAGCTAACGTATGCTTTATCATCAACTCCACATTTCCCAACTTCTCCTTCATCGCGGTTTGCTCTGCATCTATTCTCACAGAATTCACACGAAGAAAGAACATCTTTCAAGATAGTTAGTTTCAGCTCTAAATAATTATTACTTGTGATATCCTCAGCTTTGTGTAGCTCTTCAATTTCTTTCTCAATCTCTTCAAGAGGAAGATGCTGTTTCTCCGCTATCCACTTCTTGAATTTTGGATGGTAACGTTCATGAATATTCATTAATTCATCTTTGTCTTTGTAACCATTAAAAGAAACATAAAATAATCGAGCCAGTTTGTATCGTGGGATACGTTTTCCCTGAAATATTTCTCTGTAATTCACTAGACGATTTTCTAATTCAACTTGTTGCCAAACAGTCATAGTTTCTCTTTTTGAAGGAGTCCACATTAATAAGAAATTAGTGAAGTATCTGAAATACTTTGTGCTGGAATAATATTAAAAGAAATAGACCAAACATCAACTTATTGATAAATATTGGGGAGGCAATTCTCAATAATAAGATGTTGGTTTAATAAGATTTAATAATGAAGGTCAAAAATTATCATGAAATCAATGTCAAAGTCTCCACTGCACGAAGCTGAATATTATGATGTGCTTGATGAAGAAAATCAAGTTATCCAGTGTCGCTTATGTCCTATAGAGTGCACTTTGTTAGTTGGAGAAAAAGGTAAATGTTTTTCACGAGTAAATCATGAAGGAAAAATGTATTCTCTAACTTATGGATATACTGATATGAAGATAGATATGATTGAAAAACAACATGTTTATCATTTTTATCCAGATTCAAGAGTACAAACATTTTCTACATACAATTGTAATCTTGATTGTGATTATTGTGCAATGCCTGATAATATTGGTATTGATCCAGCTCAAATTGGTGCAAAAAAATATGCTCCTGATCAAGCTGCAATGTTTGGGATGGCATCAGGTTCTAAGATTATTGCTTTTGGTGAAGCTGAACCTCTAATATCTTTTGAGTGGGTTCGTGATACTGCAACTCTTGCTCAACAGAGAAATCTAAAAGTGTTATTGAGAACTAATGCATATTTCAATGAAGAACCTGTTGAGGAAATTCTTCAATATGTTGATGCGGTTACTATTGATATAAAATCAGTTACTGATAATGGGTATCAAGAAAAGTGTCATGCTGGTACTTTCGAGGATATTAAGAAAATTATCAAATTGATTTATGAAAAAGAAATACTCCTCGAACTAAATTTAGTTATCCATGAAGCGCTTGAAAATACTGAAGAACAAACTAGAAAACTAGCCGAATGGATTAAAGAAGAACTTTCTGTATCTGTTCCATTACACTTAGCTAGATTGCTCCCTGCTCATAGACTTAAAGAATTAAAACCTACATCTAAAGAGTTATTGGAGAGTTGCTATCAAGTAGCTAAGGATGTAGGCTTGGAGTTCGTTTATTTAAACAATGTACCTGATCATGAAACATCACATACTTATTGTCCAAAGTGTGGAGAATTACTTATTCATAGAGGAGCTTTAGCTACCGAATTAAGACGAATCTCTTTACAAGGAAATTGTAATAAATGTGAAGCTCAGCTCGATATAGTATTCAAATAAAAAATTGTATTTTTTAGGAAATTGTTTCAATATTAAAATCTACAATCATGATGTTTAATTGTACTTCAAGTTCTTCTGTTACCAAGTCAATGTATCGTTGAATATCCTCAGTACCATCCCTATAAGAAGCTCTAAAAAGAAATTGAATCTCTATCCAATCTTCGTGAAAAAAGGTTGTTTCTAACCGAGGTTGTCTCTTAGGTTCCTTTTCTGCAAGTTCTTTTTGCACCATGTTTAGATTAAGATCAAATTCTCCTAGGTCTTCATACTGACCTTCATCGTTTGGTTGTGCAGTAATCCCACAATAATAATGGTAAAAACCTGAAGTTGTCATTTCGTCTCATTTCTTCTTAGCATTGTTAAGTGCTGAATGTTCTAAAGCCAAGTCTTCATACTTCTTAGCAACATAGCTAAATTCCTTTGGAAGGGCATGTCGAAGTACTTCGTGAAAGTTTGAAACTGAAATGATTTCCACCTTTCCTTTATACCTTTCTTCTAACTTGACATCATCTATGTTTTGAATTGGTACAATGACTCGCTTTATTCCAGCTTCAGATGCAGCTTCAATTTTTGCAGTAACTCCACCAACTGGAATAACTACTCCTCTAACTGTTAAACTACCAGTCATAGCAGTATCCTGCCTAATTGGAGCCTTCTCAAGAGCTGATATGATGGCAACAGCGATTGAAATAGAAGCTGAATCTCCTTCAACACCTGAATAAGAACCAACAAATTGAATGTGATAATCAAAATCTGAAATATCTTTACCGACGTACTTCTTTACAATTGCTGAAACATTCTGTACGGCTTCTCTAGCAATAATTCGTAATTGGCCTGTCGCAATGATTTTTCCTTCTCTTCTACTGAAAGCTGGAACGACTTCTGCTTCTATAGGCATTACAATACCTGATCTTTGATTGATAACAGCAAGACCATTTACCCTTCCAATTTTGGCATGATCAGTTTCAAAGATTTTGTAGAGTTTTCTTGAATCAGCATAAGAATCACTCATTTGATTTTCCAAAGTTCTCGCAATAACCTTGGCATTTCTGATTGTCTCAGCTGATACTAAAGCCTCTCCATTTTCTTTGGCTAGGTCTCCTGCAGCTCTAATTAACCCCCCTAATTCTCGTAATCGTAAAGTAAGATGGTCTTTCTTGTCAGCTCTTCGTTGAGCTTCATAGATTATTTCTTCGACTGCTTCATGTTTGAAGTGAGGAATTCTGCGATCTTTTACAATCTCTTGCGCACAAAAACGAGCAAGCTTTCGTCTATTCTCAGGAGTATCTTTCATAGTATCAGTCATATAAACCTCATAGCCAGATCCTTGAATCCTTGATCTCAACGCAGGATGCATGTTACGAGTAGTTTCGATATTACCAGCAGCAATTAAAACAAATTTACAGGGAACAGGGTCGCTTCTAACCATTGCCCCACTACTAAGTTCTGATTGACCAGTGATTTGCAATTTACCTTCTTGCATAGCTGTAAGTAGTTTCTGTTGAGTTCTCATCTCAAGAGTCCCTATCTCATCACTGTAGAGAACACCAAGGTGAGATTTGTGAATTAAACCACTTTCGACACGCTCGTGAGGTGGAGTTCCTAATCCTCCAGATTGGAAAGGATCGTGTCTGACATCGCCAAGGAGCGCTCCCGAATGTGAACCTGTAGCATCATTAAAGGGTGCTGTATCCTTTTTACCATTATCTACTAATAATTTTGGTACGAGCATTTCACTCTTAGATCTGGATTGATTAAGCATAAAGAAAATGAAAAATCCTACAAACATAGCCATCAAGAGAGTCTGGGGTTGACTTGCAGGATTACCAGCAGTAGCTATCAATGCATAACCAATTATTGCAAGTAAGATCACAATAGAAATAATGAATCGCTTATTTCCACTCTTTCTGGCAAGCTCTGCGTCTATTTCAACCTTCCTCGCACCATGACCTGCAGGAAGAGTAGCAATACGTGGTTGGTTTGGATATTTAGGGTTAGCTACACATAAAACATCAACAAGCTCCTCTTTAGGAAGAAGCTCAGCCATTGCTTGACCAAGCATGCTTTTGCCTGTACCTGGCTCTCCAATCAAAAGAACATGTCTTCTCTGCAAAGCAGCTTTTTTGACTATTTCTGTTGCATTTTCTTGACCAATTACTTGATCAATTAGACGAGGAGGTACAGAGATTTCACTAGTATCATTAAATTCAATGTCCAATAGTGCAACTTTTTTAGCTTTAGGCTTAGCCTTTTTCTTGGCTTTAGATTGAGTTCCAGACGCCATGGATATCACAAATTACAGATAAAAGTATTTTCAATTGATAAGGTTTACTGACGTTAATAAAGATATGTTTTTGGTCAAATTTCTGTGAGATATTCAACAATTCTACATTTAATTAAAATGAAAAGGCTTTAATTTCCAACTGAGTATAATTGCATGGGTAATATGAAAATACTTGCAGGTCCCAACTCAGAACAACTTGCTCAAAAAATAGCTGAACAGTTGAATCTGAAACTGTTAGATTTATCTTACAAATACTTTACAGATGGTGAAACTTATTTTAAGATTGAGGGAAATTTTAAGAAGGAAGACGTAATTATTGTCCAAACAACCTACCCTAATCAAGAAAAAAGGTTACTTGAACTAATTTTTTTAACTAATACGTTAAAAGAACTAGGAGCTGACAAAGTAATTGCGGTAGTTCCATATCTCTGTTATGCTAGAGCTGATAGAAGAAGGTTAGATGGAGAAGTTGTATCACATAACATAACAATGGATTTACTTCAGCAAGCAGGACTAGATTCACTTATTACAATTAATGTTCATAATCGTGAAGCATTTCATAAAACAGCAGAATCTTTGGAGAAGTATGTTCTTAGTGCTGTTCCAGCAATTTCTGATTTCTTAAAGGATAAAGTTAATGAAGAATGGATTATCGTTGGACCTGATAAAGGTAGTCAAGAAGACATCAATACATTATCCAAGGAACTTTCTTTAACGAGTTTCATATTGGAAAAATATAGAAATCCCCAAAGTCATGAAGTACTATTCAAGGAAGCAGATTTTGATTGTGAATCAAAAACTATCATTCTTTTTGATGATGTAATCACTTCCGGGGGCACAGCTATCAAAGCAAGTAAGATTCTACTTGATAAAAAACCTTCTAGTCTTAAGTTCATAGTTGTTCATGGTCTCTCTGATTTTGAGGTTTTCAAGAAGATGTATGATATTGGTGTCGATACTATTCTATCAACAAACACTGTACCAAGAAAGGATATAGAGCAAATTGATATTAGTTCTCTGATTAGTAACTTTATTGGAGAAAAATTTCTATGAAAAAATACCTAGCACATATCTGTGGTCATTTTCAACCTATAGGGTATGAAGAGCTATATGCAGCATTAGAAGCAGAAAATGTGAAGTATAAAGTAGTTGAAGTAAACTCTCAAACAGTTATTTTTGAAACAGATGATAATCCTATCTATGCAGTAAGTAGATGTGCTTTTGTTCATTCACTTCTTGAGTTAACAGATGTTGGAGAGATTGATGATAACAAAATAATATTTCAACACTCATATGAAATATCAGAACCAAAAACTGGTTCTACTTTTTGTTCTAGAGTAACTAGAATTGGTAAAAAGGAAACTAAAATTAGATCAATGGATTTAGAAAGAGATTTGGGAAATCATATCTACAAGAAGTTTGAAGAAAATAAACTTGAGGTTAATTTGAGGTCCCCAGATTATACTTTTCGAGCAATTCTAATAAAAAATCGATTCTCCTTAGGTTTAGAAATCTGGTCAATTGATCGCAAGAAATACTCGATTAGAGAGCCTGGCAAGAGAGATTTTTTCAGACCAGGAGCAATGAGAACTGATTTTGCCAGAGCCTTGGTAAATCTGTCTAGAATAAGAAGAGGTGAAATCTTTTTCGACCCTTTCTGTGGAGGAGGAGGTTTCCTATTAGAAGCGTCATATTTGGGCGCTTATGCGATAGGTACAGATTTAGACTCTTATGCAGTTAAGGGTTCAGTTAGAAATATGAAACAATTCAAACAATCAAATTATGATGTTCTTCAAGGAGACTCTCGAAACATCCCCATAAAATTCTTTCATGCAGTAGCAACTGATCCTCCTTATTCGTTACAATCATCTACTCATGGAGAAAAAGTCTCACAATTGACTTATGATTTTTTAATTGAGTCAAAAGAGTATCTGATGAAAAACAGACATCTTGTCTATTGTACACCTTCTACTCTCGAACCTGAAGCAATTGTTGAAAAAACTGATTATCAGATAGTAACACTAATAGATACATTCATACATAAATCGTTAACTAGAAGAATTCTTGTCTTAAAGTGATCAAATGTCAAATGAGATGTCCATAATTTTTCTAGGAACCTCTTCGGCTCCTCCTCAATCAACCAGAAAACAGAGTGCAATAGTTGTAAAATACAAAAGTCATAATCTTCTCTTTGACGTAGGGGAAGCAACACAATACCAGATGATTGATCAAAAAATTAAGTTCACCAAATTAACGATAATTCTTACTCATCTGCATACTGATCACACACTAGGACTTATGGGATTACTCACAACAAGGAATTTTCGCAATATTAAAACACCACTCACCATTATAGGACCAGCTTGGACATCAACCCTTATTTCTCTTCTATTTTTAGCTTATAGATTTAAGCCAAAATATGAAGTTAAAATAATAGAAACTTCTGGTGGAAATGTTTTAGAGAATAAGGATTTTGTTTTAGATTCTTTTCCTATTACTCATTCAGATACTAGTTTTGGTTATAGGTTAGTTACTAAGCCAAAACGTAGTAAATTTAATGTTGAAAAAGCAACAGAAATGAATGTACCACGTGGAGAAATGTGGAAAAAGCTTCAGAATGGTACTTCTGTAGAAATAGATGGGAAGATTATTTCTCCCTCCGATGTTTTAGACAAAGTAGAGGAAAAAAACCTTAAAATTGTCATTACAGGAGATACTCCTTTTGATGAGAAAGTAATTGAATTTGCAAAAAATGCCGATCTCTTGATTCATGATGCAACCTACCCCCCTTATGAAGAAGAAAGAGCGAGAAAATATCTTCATTCTACTTGTATTGACGCCGCTGAAGTTGCAAAAAAAGCAAAAGTAAAACGATTGATAATGACACATATCTCTGAACTTCATAAGAATTTGGAAGAATCTTTGAATGATTCTAGAGAAATATTCTCAAACTGTGAGTTTGCAGAGGATGGATTAAAAATTAGATTAAAACCTAAAGATTAGCGATTTCAGAAAATTTTCTAGGGGACAATTCTTTCCCATCTTCTGTCTTGGGTACAAACCATTCCATGAATTTATCTAAATTATCAGTTTGAATAATTAATTCAACATTTCCTAAAGGTGAAGATGTACCTTCAGTAGTAAAAGCAATTTTATTGGCAAAAAGTGCTTGTTTGTGTAGAGGAATAACTAAAGAATTAGAGGAATAATCACGTATTATACATTTCCTGACAGAATCTAATATGAAATTTTGCCTTATATGATTGAACAATCTTTTCAAAACATCAATTGGAAGGTTTTCAGCTGTAATAAAAGTGATTTCTGCGCCGACAATACGCTTTAGTTCAGGTTGAACACTAAGTAAATTCTCAATACACATCATAACTTTGCTATCATCTTCAGTAGAAAAAAGAGGTACTCGCAAACTCAATTTTATCTGCATTATTGCACCCTTTTGTTCAATTCTTCAAGAAGACTTAATGATTGTTCTCTAAAAGATTTTAGAGCATTATTATTTGGAATTACATAATTTGAAAAAGCGATAGTTTCTCCTAATCCAAGTTTTAATTCGTCTTCATCTCTCAACTGGAACTCTTTTTCAGTTTGGGGAGCATCTTTCCTCCCTCTCAATTGAAGTCGATCATATCTTAGTCTTGGATCTACATGTATCGCAACAATCAGGAAATCATTATTAAGCTGATTCTTGAAATGTGTAACTTCAGCTTGACTTCTGATTCCATCAATGATAATTTTGTGAATACCCTGTTGTTTCAATTTCTCGGTTGCTACACAAGTAAGATGGGCTACAGCTGTCTCACCAAGATCTTCTCTTAGCTTGATCATGTATTTTCTGCTCATCTCAGGGGTAGGTTCGAATCCTTCCTCAACAACTTTTGCTCTGACAACATCACCCATTACAACAGTTTGATAACCCAGTTCTTCTGCGAATCTAGCGAATTCGCTCTTTCCCGAACCAGGCATTCCAGTAACTCCAATGATTGTTGCTTTGGGTTTAGTCATTTAGTTCATTGTGAGAATAGTTAAGGTAATTAAAAATGTTGTTAAAGCAAATTAATTGTAACCTCGTCAAAATTTATAAAATGATAGAAAATTGTTAATTGAAAATGGTTCGTGCATTCATATCTATCAACTTTGAAGATGAGAATATCTTGAAAGGAGTACAAGAAATTCAGGATCAAATAAAGAATTCAGGTGCAAATGTAAGACTAGTAAATCCCAAAATCTTGCATATAACAATGGAATTTCTGGGAGAGATATCGGAAGAACAAATAACTATCTTATCAGAGATGCTTTCAGAAATAGAATTTGAAAGCCTGAAACTTAAAGTAAAAGGACCTGGTGTGTTACCAAATGAGAAACATGTCAGGGTTGTTTATTGCGAAATAAACGGGGAGATTGAAAAACTGAAGGAAATTCAAAAGGAAATCAGAAATAAATTAGGAAATAAAGGTTTCAAAGTTGATTCTAGACCTTTTAAACCTCATTTAACAATAGGAAGAGTGAAATCTCCCAAGAATAAGGACGAATTGATTAAGGTTATAAAGAACCTTTCAGAATATAGCTGCGGAGTTCAAGAAATTAATTCAATACAACTCAAAAAATCAGTACTAAAAACAGAGGGACCAGAGTATATAGTACTCTACAAAGTAGATGCATTAGATAAAAGGTGATTTCATGAGTAAAAAAGCCCCAAAGGATACTTCAAAAGTAATAGAAAAGAAAGTTTTGGAAGTAATTCAAGTCCAATGGGAACAACATGAGAGGGTAAGAGAGATTCTTTCAATTCTTAGAGAAAAAATACAGATGGATTTAGGTTCTTTAGGGTATATTGGAAGAGTTGAAACTCAAGGTTCTTTTGTCAGAAAAACCTATCTAAGTGAAGACGAAACATTCGATTTAATGCTAATCTTGCAAAGAGCAGATAAACCAAAGATGCACCAAATTCTAGATGCTTTGGAAAAAAGATTAAAAAAAGATAGAATAAAAAAGGATCCAATAACGATCACCAAACATACAGGGAAAATCCCCTATCTTAGAATTGTTGCGGGTGATGAACTCGTTAATCTTTTTGTAGGCTTTGAAGTAATACCAGGTGAAGAAACAACATCCATTTTTGATTTAATCCCGATGCATTCTCAATATCTGATTACGCACATGAAAGAAGAAGATAGAAATGAAGTCCTTCTACTGAAGAAATTTCTGAAGACTATAGGTGTTTACAGAAATGAAGTAGGTGCAATTGGGTTTAATGGTTATCTTTGTGAATTACTCATATTGTTCTATGGGACATTTCAGAAAACTATCGAAAATATTGGAAAATGGAGACCTAGAACAATTATTGATTTGAAGAAAAACATTGAGAAGTCAGAAGATGTAGATCTTTTGACAAGCGAAATGTTGTTGAAATATTATCCTTTGTATGTACCAGATCCCCTAAATCCTAAAGATAATGTAGCAGCTGATGTATCTGTTGACCAATTTACTTCATTGGTAGCTGCTGCTAATACATATAGGTTTGAACCAAAAATTAGTTTCTTTGAAGATTTACTCTGTGAGATTCCATCATATTCTGACTTTATGCGCAAAATCATCTTTTCAGGTAGACAACTTGTAATTTTAGCTACTAAAAGAAATTTTCAGGAAACTGAAATTTGTTGGCAAAAAGCAATGTCAATGAAGAATGCTTTCCAAGTAGAACTATTCAACAATAACTACATTTTGGAAAGAACAAAACCCTTTGTCTCAGATGAGTATTATGGATTATTTTTGTCATTGTTGGATGTAAACCCACAGATTTCAATTAGAAAGGAAGGACCTTTAATTACATCAAAGGATTCTCTTAAATTCCTACAACAATATACTAAGCACGTTGATGTTGTAGCAGGGCCATTTATAGATAATGACCACTGGGTAATTCACTTCACAAAGAAAGGTCAGAATGTATTCGAATTTCTAGAAAGCTTGGTAAAGAAAAATACTTTCATGTTGAATGTTGATTCATTCCTTAAAATTGAAATTAAGGAAAAACTAAAGATTTTTGGAGCAGATGAAAAGCTTGGAGAAATCTATGAAAGAGATAGTTCTTTAGCAGAATATCTTTTTCTATTCATAGAAAGGAAACCTTTGTGGATATGTAATTTAGAACAAACTGAGCAAATATAAAAAAAGAAAAAGAAAATTTATTTTTTGAATTTCTTTCTGTAAATTACCGCAATAACTGGTGTAATTGCTAAAACAACGATTAGTATATCTGAAAAACTGAAACCTAAAGTGACTGTATTTCCAGTAGTTTCTTGTTGTGTTGGTTTTTCTCCTTGGGCTAGTAATTTGATAGCATGTACAATAAAGTGTGGTTTTCCATCTACATCTTTTAGTTCAAAGTAGTTTGGTCCTTGATCAGAGTCATCAGATATAATTGTAGAAATATATACATAATCTCCGACTGAAAAATCCCAATCTCTTCCGATCGCATCTCCAGTAACTAAGGGTTTTGCTAATTCAACGTGATGATAGTATGATGCATATGTTTCATTTGCTTGGCCATCGTTTGATCCACCTACATCAATATCAGAAATAGGTTCAGAATAATCCCCAGGAAGGAAACCATCAGAATAACCATCTTCACTAATCATAACAAAATCAGTACCATCTGTATAGTTAAGCATATCAACAGACTTTCCTAATATAAATGCTAGAAAATCATTAGATGTAGATAATATATCATAGATTTTGAAGGCAATGTACAAATTAGTTCCATCATGGAAAAGTTTCATTTCACCTGTAATAGTATTAAATGGATCCCAAGATCCATCGGTGAAATTCTGAAAGCTTAGAGTAACGTTATATAATGATGCTTCTGACCAAACTGCTTCATCTGCAATTCCATCGAAAGTAACAACTCCATCCAAATATGGAGCTTGGTATTCTTCACCTTCTACCCAAATGTATTGATTGCTAACGTCTGGTGTACCAATTAAAAGTTCGTCTCCATCATCATAGCCTACACTCAATCGAATGTATCTGAATTCTGTTTCTGTACTGGTACCATAGTTTGGACCACCATCAGAAGGAAAGACATTAATCCAAGCGGCAAATTCAACAGCTATAGCATTTCCATATTCTAAGTGAATATCTTTTCCAGCTCCATCTCCAGAACGAATTTCTTTGGCAAATTCGAAATAAGAACCACTATCACTTGCATAAATTGAAGTTGCGATTACATCGTTAGTACCAAAATAATATTCATCAGGTAGAGGAACTGTTGCTGTTTCGCTTCCTTCAGGAAAAGCTAAATCTAGGTATTCAGGAGTATAAGCATTCATATGAACTCCATCATTCTGATCCGATCTTCCGAAGAAATGTACATCCATAGCCTTAACATGACCCATAGAAGCAGGAATATATGCATAGAAGAATAGGAAACTATCATTATATGCGAATTTGAAATCTACTGTAATATAATTAGATGGATTTCCAAATTCAAGGATATCCATAGAACTAAGAACAGGATTAGCCCAATCTGTAAAGTCTCCATCAATTACTATGCCATCATCATGAGTAGCTAATACGGCAATTGTAGCAGGAATTGTATCTCCTGCATTTGTGTTCAAAAGGCTACTACTCATGATAGATAAACCAAAAATGAATAATAGACCTATAATTCTTGTGTTTCTCAAATTTATGAACCCCCATAAATTTACTTAATTTAATATTGGAATCTTTCTTTAAATAGGCTATGTTTGAGGAAATTAGAATAGAGGAAGTTCGAGAAAAATGGAAGCTTCTTTCTGAAACTCTGAAAATGTAGAATATGTTTTTTTTGCATTTTTATACTAAATTCTATTTGTGGAATAGTATGAGAATTATTGCTACAGCTGATACTCATTTTGGATTTGAATATGGTAGAACAGCTGTAACAAAAAAGGAATCAATTGAAAGAATGAATCTAGCTTTCGATAATGTTTTGAAAGAAGCTGTTTCGAAGAAAGCAGATTTAGTGCTGCATGGTGGGGATATGTTTAATCGTTCTTCACCAAAAAAAGTAGTTATAAAAAAGGCATATGATATAATTCATAAATTTGCAGAAGATGATATACCATTAGTTGCTATACCAGGAAATCACGATAAGTCAGTTCTTCCTGAATCCTTGATAAATCACTTAAATAAAAATATTCATTTTATGAACAAACTAACACTACTGGATTTATCTGAAGTAGCTATTCTATCATTTCCTTTTGAGGGTAATTCACCTAGAACCATATTTGAAAAAGTAGCTAAAATAGCGAAAGAGAATCCAGAGCAAAAGATTATTGTTCTATGTCATCAACTCTTTGATGGAGCCTGTTTCGGCCCCCATAATCATGTTTTTACAAAAAGAA
>JAUWJS010000092.1 GCA_030607575.1 Candidatus Heimdallarchaeota archaeon
ATGTTGTAGATACAGCTGCAGAAACAGATGCTCCTCTAATGTATGCATTAGATGGATCGGCTCAAGATGAAGATGATTGGGAAGATTACGGAGAATCGACTCAAACTGGTTCTTCCGCAGGTGCTGATGTATTTACAGGCGGAACACATACTCGAAGAATAGGTTCATACGATATGGTCTTCTGGTCAATCAGTGCTATATTTGTTACAGCAGTTGCTACCAGCATTAGAAAGAAACTTAAAAAATAACTTTTTCCTTTTTCTTTTTCTTCTATTTTTATCCTGTAATAGCTTGTTTTAAATAGTGATTTGTCGCTAGATTCCAAGAGTGGAACTGAATGGCAACTACAGTTGTAACCAATTCAGATTTATATGTTTTTGATAGTCTTATGTTATATAATTTTAAGATGCATAAGTCTACTGAATTGTGCCTGTCTGAAGTTCCAATTGTTGTTATTTCAGGTGCCAATGGTAGTGGCAAAACACAGATTTTAGAAGCTCTGATATTGGCTATTGGTCATGTTCCAACTAGAGTCTCTTTGAGTACGTATAAAGAGATTATAGGTCCCTTTGATAATTTCTCTCAAATTCAACTTAAACTGAATAATCCCAAACTTAGTGATAACAGAATATTCACAACTTCCGATCCTGATCTCATACCATTTATTGAGAAAGATTATTTTGTAATCGAAGTGAAAATAAATCGCGAAGGGAATATCAAAAGAAAAGTAATTGATATGAAAGGTAAAGGAATAACCGTTACTAAAAGACAGATTCAGAATTTGATGAAGAACATAGGGATATTCGAGGATACCATGCTTAATTTCACTGAAGAAGGATTTCTCAGTTCTTTTGCTGATGGTTCTCCTCATAAGAAATTAGATAGTTTATTGGTTGCAACTGGTCTGAAAGAAATATTTACTAGCTATATTAATTCGAAGAAAAAAGTAGAAGAGAAGGAAAAGGAGCACTCACCTTTAGTTATGCAATTAGAAAAAGAGGAGAGCAGATTAGAAAGACTTAGGGAGAACTTTGAAAGGATACAGATGAAAAAAGAACTCATACAACGATATGAGGTTCTTGAAAAAGAGCTAGTCTGGTTTAATGCAATTGAAAGTCAAAATCAATTTGAGGATGCAAACAAAAACTTAAACAGCAAAAAGAAAGAACTCGAAGAATTGGAAAAGAAGCTTAGTATTTCTTCGATTGATCAAGATAATTTACATAAAGAGGTAAGAAAAGCAGAAGAAGAACTAGTAGATAAAAAAACTAGTATGAGAGAATTGTCAGATCAGGAAAATAGGTTGGAAGGTCAGAAGGAAGAAAAAGATCGAATGGTTCAATCTTCGAAATCTCAGATAGCAAATATCGACTTGAAACTAAGCGAATTTGAGACCATTCAAACAGATGAGGGTTTTTCACAAAAAAAGCAATTACAGCAACAATTGGATAAAGTTCATACAAATATTTCAGAATTGAACCGTGAGTTGCAGTCTAGCCAAATTAACTTAAAAGACAAAGCAACTGATGAAGACAAAATAAAACAAAGAATAAATGAAAGATCTCATCTTTATGGTGAACTGTCAGACTATGAGCGGAAATTAATAAAAGATTGCATATTATATAAAGAGAAAATTCAGAATTCAGATTTTAAGGATGAGATTATCGGACCTATATATGAAACCATCTCTATAAAGAAAGGGTTTGAAGATTATACAGATGTTGTAAAAGCATCTCTTGGAAGATATCTCTTTGGTTTTGTTGCTACCACTCATGCTGCTTATAAAGAAGCAAAAAACATTTACGATAAAATTTTCCCAACCTACAAACCCAATTTCACAGTAGGGCGAATTTTGGAGGAAGAAAAAGGGCCCAAACCTGATTATCTTACCAATCAATCTTTAGAGAGTAAACCTGAAGGCATAATTGATTTTGCAGTTAATTTAATTGAAGCTCCATTTCAAATAAAGTTGTATTTGGTTAAGTTTGTAAGAATATTATTAGGCTCTCCATCTTTACCTCCAAATCTTATAACCGACTATGCAAAGCAATACAAAACCAACATCTTGACAACAGATTGTAACAGCTTTTACCTTTCTCAAGAAGCATTTTCAAGACCACCAAGAAGATCCAATATAAAACTGAGTTTAGATCTCAATAAATACCAGTCAATTGAACGTATAAGAGAACAACTACGATTAGTACAATTTGATATTGAGAAGATTACCGAAGATAAAATCAGAATTACTGGAAGTTTAGCTGAATTAGACAACAGAAAGCGAGAGTTAGAGAACCAGTTGAAACCTTGGGAAATGGGAACTGATGAAATTGAAAATGAATTTCTCAGGTTACAGCAAATCAGAAGCGCAGCTGAAATCTTGGTTAGAACTGAGACTGAAAACCTTTCTAAACTTGATGTGGAAATCAACAAGATTTCTCATGATATAGTAGGTATTGAAAAGACTGTTACAGTACAACAAAAACAGTTTGATGAAATCAGAAAGAAACTTAATCATCTAAATGAAGAGATTAAAGAAATTTCAGGAAGAAGAGACAAAAATCTAAAATTGATAAGTTTTCTTGAAATAGAAATCTTAGATTTAAAAGAAGCATATGAAATTCTGAATAAAGAAGCAAAGGAGAAAGGAGAACCTCCTGAAAACATTCGTTCAGATAAAGAAGAAATAGCCTCTGAATATAATAAAATTAAAGGACAATTAGAATTATTAGAAATTACACCAGAAGTATCACAAGATAGCATTGAAAAACAAGAACAACAAGTGAGCATTTTACAAGAAGAAGTAAAAAATGCTGAAATTCATCTAAATAATCTTAAAGAAGATTTAGAAAAAAGAATCAATGAATGGGAAGGTGGTCTTCATAATATTGTAGACCATCTGAACAAGATGCTGAATTTGCTTCTTCAAGATGTTTTTGTAAATGTATCAATTCAAATTCGAAATTATTACGATGAGAAGTATGCAGGATTACATATAGAAGCTGAAACCAAGGGAGATAATAGAAGATATAGACAGCTTTCGGGGGGAGAAAAAACCCTATTAGCTCAAGCAATCATTTTAGCTCTTCACATGATAAATCACTCTCCAATTCATGCAATAGATGAATTTACTCAAAAACTTGATAAGAGAAACAAAGCACTTGCTTTTTCCATGGCTTTGGCAACCTATAAAATCTCGAAGGAGAATAGGATAATTACTCCTCAATTTATTCTTATAACTCCCTCTCTTGATGATGTAGAGCTCTCTGAAGAGTTTGCTCACAAAGTATTGATTGAGAGTAAAGTAAAAACTCCTAAGGTGAAAACATGACTGATCAAGATATTCTAGATGAAAGTTCTGACACAATTTCTGCTTACATAGGAGAAAATAGAGAATGGGTTGAGAACATATTTCAATTAGTTTTCGAGCTCAAGAGGAAATATGGTAAATCGATAAGAAAGAAAGAAATCGTGAGACTTCTAGAGTCAGAGGAAGATCGGTCTAAAGTTTCTGATGCCTATTTATATTTGCATAATAAAAAAGAAAATCTGTTGGATTCTGCTCTTTATGAAGACTTTATTGAAATGAATGATTTGAGAGAAAATGATTTTCTTGAGCAACTTTTGTACCCTCAGGAAAGATTGAAATCCTTTGTAGAGAAAGTAAGGCGCTTATGTGTTCCTATAGTTTATCTTTCAGGAACAACCCAAGCATCATATGAAGAACCAATAGATAATCTGACTGAAGAAATCATTGAACTAGAATCAGTTGAAAATATTGCTATTTTTATGAAAAAATACCAAAGTTTCTTGAGAAGATTATCGAATAATTTCCTAGATAGAGGTGAAATTTTGAATATTGAGAATACTATTAAGGACAAATTGATAGGTAAGAGAATCAAGAGAGCACAAATTAACAATCTTTTAACAACTATAGAAGCTGAGATTCTATCCAAAATGATAAGCGAGAAAAAGATTCATGTCATTTTAGAGAATGATGTACTGATTTTTCAAACTGAAATAAAGGATGAAGAATCTGATGTTGTTTCTAGTTCAGTTCTCCTTTCACCTAAGAACTCCAAAATAGAGCGTGATTAATAATGGAAGAAAATCATTTGGATCAAACCAGTGATACAAATGAGGTTGCTGAAGAAAATAATTTCTTACCTTCCTCTATTTCAGATGAAGAAAAAGGGGAACTATTTAGAGAGTTAACTACAATTTTATCTAGAAAGTGGATAAAAGATAAAGTGACTGTTTTTGGCTGCTCTGAACTTGATTTATTATTAGCAACACGTTTTGATATTCAGACCTTACGTGAAACAATTGAAGAATATAAATCATTTGTTCAAATTTTGGGGCTAAATGTAATAGAATATGACATGGATGGTGAAAAATGGTATTGCTTAAGATCCTCTAACTATGCACCTTCTGATTTACAGTCATCGGAATTAATAGTTTTGGGGACTATAATTGCTTACCTAGAAGATGATAAACAAAAACCAATAACTACAGAGAAGATTAAAGAGAAATTGGTAGTCACTGGGAGAATGAAGGAATACCTTGTTGATAATAGTTTGAGGATTTTAACAAGACTTGGTTATATCAAGAAGAAACAGAATGAATGGGAATATAACTATCGAACCTACATTGAGTTTGGTGATGAGGAAAGAGATAGAATCGTAGAGGAGTTTAGAAAGATTTGAAGGAACAAGAAGCAATTTATTGCTATATTCGTTGTACTTTCTGTAATAAGATGAAAACTCTAAGAGATGCTGCTTTAGAAGGATGGGAAGTTTGTGATCGATGTCAATTAGTATTTTGTAATGAATGTAAAAAAGACAACGAAGAAGAATTTTGTCCAGGGTCTGTCTATACCACAAAACATACAGCTAGTTTTGGATTTCTTCCAATAGAACAAATTATTGAAACAGCAAGTAATATAGAGAAACTACCTAAGGAAAGCAAGTTTATTTCTAAGATATTTTTTGAAGATGAAAAAAAGAAAATTGAAATTCTCAGAAGCAGCAAAAAGAAAAAAGAACCTGCTGACTTCAGTATAGTAAGATTCCGAGAAGAGCAATGGAGAAAATTTGGTACTGTTTTAGTTAAAAGGAAAGATGGTAAATTTTTAACCTGGGGTCAATTAGAGTAAAGAATAATTAAAAAAAAAGAAAAAGGGAAGGGATTATATCCCTGTGATAGCTTCTGCTCGAGAACCTAGTATTACATTTGTTATGAAGAGACTGGTTATTTGCAATAACATTAGAAGTACTCCTATAGCACAGAAAATCTGGAATTTTAATGGATTCCATGCCATATACCAAGTTATAGTACCAGCTTTTGATGAGAATATCAAAAAGATAGTCGTAGAGACTTCTGATAGACAGTATAAGAAGGAAACCAGCGAACCAGCGAATATATTGAGGGAAATTAATGGGATAGTAATTCTTGAAAAAGTTCTCATTCTAGAAGCACCTAAGTTGAAGGAAGCTTCTTCTAGAACTGCATCCACTTGCTGTAAACCCGCATACGCTGATCGGACTGTAAATGGTATTTTTCTTATTGTATAGCTCATTATAAGCAGAGTTACTGCAACTCCAATGAATGGATCTAAACTCAACCCTGCTGTGATGTTGGCCATCATTTTGTTGAACCAAGAAGGATTCCTAGTTGCTATTCCACTCCAATCAAAAGTTCGATAATATCCAATAGCTAAGACAATACCTGGTATTGCGATAGGTAAGGTTACAAGTGCATCTAGAATCTTCTTCCCTTTAAATTCCTTTCTGGCTACAACATATGCAGCAATTGAACCAATTATAATAATTAAAATTGTAGCAAGGACACTATAAACTAGCGTGTTAATTATATACGGCGGTATATTATACGTTGAAGATACAAATATCACTTTATAGTTTTCAGCCGTGAAAGCTATATCTGAGGGTTTCGTACCCCCGAGCGTTTCCATAAACGACATCAGGATGACTCCTGTATGCACCAATAATGAGAATGCAAATAGTATGATTAAGAATGGATAAATGTATAATAACTTCCATTTGGCTTTGGACATTCTGTATTGTCCTGCTCTACCTTTACTTACCATTGAATATGTCCGCAAAGACACATACTTCCGGATCGCAAAGAACCCAATAAGTGCAATAATAAGGAGTATACCTCCTAATACACAAACCTCTGGCGTAATCGTAGCAGATCCTGCTTTCGAGTAATTTTCAAATACATAGTAAGGTAGAAATTTCTTAGCACCTGCATCTCCCATTGCTGCAAAGATAATTGGGGTTCCTACATCTTCCATAGAAAGAATCAAAACTAATATTGCTCCAGCCCCAATTCCTGGCATAGCCAATGGCAATGTAACAGAGGAGAATAAACGAAATTTTCCTGCTCCAAGATTCTCTGCTGATTCTTCCATGCTTGGATCTATGTTCAAGAAGGCTGAAAAAGCATTGAGATAAACTAAAGCATAGAAATGAGATACTTGAACAAACACAATAGCAAACAGCCCTGAGAAGATTAGCTTTGTTTGGAATGCTGGAATTAAGAAAAAGTTATTTAGAAATCCATTAGGTCCTAGAATTAACCTGAAACCCATTCCTGATATGAACGGTGGTATAATGAGTGGAGCAAGAGCTAGTAAACTTATAAGTTTTTTTCCAGGAAATTCATACCTTGCTAGAACGAAGGCTAATGCTGTACCAAGTATTACTGAAAAAATAGTAGTCAAGATTCCAAGAATAATAGTGTTCAGAACCACACCATGATCTTTTCCACTTAAAGTTATAACAGTAATTTCTATAGTATCTTCATATTGTGCGATTAGAGGTAATTCAATTAAAACTTGAGAAATATCTAGGATTTGAGTTCCACCTTTTAGTTGAGCGAGGAAAAGGAGGTTTGTTGTAGTATCAATGAAAATATCTGCTGTTTTATACACAACTGTATAATAGCTGTTGATGCTTACAAGATTTGATGGATCAGTAATGTTAAAAATTCGAACACCAAGATTATTTAGAGAGTAATCAAAAGAGACAAAGTAACCATAATCGTTTACAATCTGAACATCGTATAATTTACCAACAACAGTTTCATTATAATACTCAACAAGTGTCATATTTTGCGGATCTGAGATGTTAAAAATACCTAGTCCATCATTTCCTAAGGTGATGTAAGCTAAATCTCCAACAATATCTATATCTTGTGTTTCTAAAATTCCATTTCCTGGATTATCTGTATAATGTGCTATCTGAGAGGGATTTTCTGGATCAGAAATGTCAAAAATTTTAACTCCTGTTGTGAAACCTACAACGTAGACGAGGTCATTATTAATAACAACATCAAATACATCTGTATCAATGGTTACATTAGATAGAATGGCTGGTTCTGTTGGGTCAGAAACATCAATTATTGTGAAACCCTCTCCATTGATATCTAAAATAACTAAATTGTTTTCAACTGCAATAAAATTTGTTGTATTAGCTATTCCATAGATATGACACATAGGTACAAAGCTATCTCGAACATTAGAAATGTTAAAAATTACCAATCCACCTCTACCTGCAGCGGTGTATAATAGATCATCTTTTACAACTAATTCATTGAAACTACTAACTTCTTCGTAATATTGCCTTATTTCCGTAGTCTCATTGGGTTGCGAGACATCTAGAATCTCTATACCGTCGCTTCTTTCAGCAACAAAAGCAATATTATTATCAACAACAATTGCCTCTGCTGGACCTCCATAGTCTTGTTTATCCTTTAAAAAGAACTGGGTTTGATTATCTCCTGGGAAATTAAAGAATAAAGTATCACCAAAGACATTAGCTATAGGGGCACCAGACCACTGTCCATTGAAATAAACAGCACCAGATAGAACCGAGAATAGTGGGATTACCATCCACACTATAAAAACGAAAGAAACAAAAACGATAATGAAATTTGTCGAAGGTTCTCGTAATAGTTTAACATAAAGAAAATCAACTACTGATCTTCTCTTTTTAGTCTTCCCCTCTTCATTTGCTTTTTTATTAGAACTAGCCATTTTATTCAACTAAATTTGGTTAGATAGAGATGTAATATCTTAATGCTTTTTGAATTTTCTCCCTAGTTTTTAAATAAGTATTAAAGAAAAATGAAAACACAAATAAATAACTATCTTCTGAATAGGTCATTGAAAAAATAAAAAAAGATAAAAGAAAATTAGAGGTATTTACTTCCTCTTTTTCCTAATTAAAACCATTGTAGCCACAAATATTGATGTAATGAAGACAGGGATCATACCAAAAGCATTTGTCTTTGTTGTTTCTGGAACCAAAATCCCAAGTATAGTATTATACTTTGTTTGAGCAAAAGTTCTCCATTCTCCATCTTTTATTGCAGCAAAAGTCGCATTCAATTGATATTGCGTATTCCAGTCTATAGATTCCTGTAAGGTCATTCCCGTTACTCCGAGATCTTCTATTAGTTCATTGAAGAATGTACTATTAATTTCATTATCTCCTAATTGTGTTACCATCTCACCCCAAGTATTTCTTAGAAGTGTGTGAGGCTGTTCAATTGTATTGTGGAAATAGTAAATGGTTGTAGCTAAGTTAGAAGTAGCAAGATTTTCGTCGAAGTCTATACCTATATTAGCCAGAGTTTCATTGAATAGTAAGTATAAATCAGGTCTTAATAGTCCTGCTGTGGTCTGAAAAGCGGCTTCATTAACTGGTAATCGGTCTATACCTTCAGTTAACCAGATAGCTTGACCTTCTGGAGTATTTACGTATGTTAGAAACGCTGCAGCAGCATCATGGTCATCAACATTGATACCCATAGCGATAGGATCACCATTGACAATTGATTGACCTTGTGGGATTATGTACTCACAATCTGGATTCTCTCCCATGGCAATTATTCCATAAAAGTCGATTGTCATGGCAATTCCCACTTCACCACTAACTACAGCAGCTCTTGTAGCTACTGATCCAGGATACATTCCTGAATTAGCACCCATTCTTGTCAGAATTGACCATCCTTCATCCCAACCAAATGCTTGGAGGATAATTTGGTAAATTCTTGTATTGGATGTGGTTAAAGGTGGATCACCCATACTAATAGCTTTAACACTAGGACTGATGTAATAAATTGGACTGGCTAATTCTTCCCATGAGGTTGGTACTGGAAGAGCATGAGTGGTTAAGAAATCATGATTAACAGTAAAACCAAAAGAAGAGATAGCATTTGCTGCCCAAACAAGACTTCCATTTGGTGCAAACGACTTCATATCTGCACCAGCTAATGTGGCAGGAACACTGTCGTTTATTGCTGTAAATAAAGCAGCATCAGTCACAGGATCAATGTGTTTTAACAAACCCCAATTATCCATGGTATTGAACAAAGCTGGACCACCACCCCATGCAAGATCCACAGATTTCGAAGGATCCTCTAAAAGCTTTTTCCATCCGCTATCTGTTGTAGCTTGTCTGAAATCAAGAGCAGTAATATCTAATGCAATCGCTTCTGGTGTTGCCAAGAAAGCAGCTTCAAATGCATTTGTTAGAGTTGTATCGTGTCGAGTAACAATAGTTAAGGTTACTGCACTAAGTTCTGGATTTGGTGAGTCAACAGTATCTATTTCAGCGTTAATCATAAAAACGGCTGAACCTAATGATATCGTTGCAATTAAGAAAACTAGAATAGCTATTCTTTTTATATTCATTTTATAATCAACCTTCTTTTTGATATCTAATAATATCAAATAACTGTCTAGCTTTCAGACTATAAAGTTTTTGCACTATCGATAAAAATGGTTCTATAGAAAAGCACTTTGAAACAAATGAAACAAATTATTAACGATAAAAATAGCAAAAATCAAAAAATTATTACCTTGTTCATATTTAAAATCAATACAGACGGACAGCAAAATTCAATAATAGAATATCTATTTTATCATATTAATATAACAAATAGTGATAATATGAAAAACAGAATCCTTGTAAGCATTGTTATGGTTGTTCTCTTCTCCTCAATTCTAGGTTTCCAAGTTTCTGGGGAAATGAGTTACTTGACTGATATATCAACCCAGCCAATATTTAGCAGTACTGAACCATATTTTGAAAATGTTGTTTATATCACCTGGGATGGAACCAATTACAAAGCCTTAGAAGATTTAATAGATGATGGGACATTGGTTAATACAAAGAAAATAGATCAACTAGGATATAGACAAACTATTAGAATAACATCTCATAGAACAAGTACAAATCCTGGAATGGCTACATTGGAATCAGGATATGGAGCAG
>JAUWJS010000028.1 GCA_030607575.1 Candidatus Heimdallarchaeota archaeon
CAATTGAAGTTGTTAAGAAGATTAACATAATCAATGAAGTAGGATGGAAACTATTCATCACTGAAATCAGATATGATGCTGACGATGAACCTGAAGGGGAATTTGTTGAGATTTATAATGCATTTGATTTTGATATTTACCTTGAAAACTGGAAACTAACAGATAATGAGGGTAATTACATCCTACCAGAAGAAGCACAAATAGATGAGGATGACATATTGATATTTGCATACGATAAAACAATATATCTAAGTGAGATGACAGCATTAGGTGTTACAGCTCCCGCAGCAGATTACAATTTAGGTGACATACAACTAGCTAATACAGGAGATGATCTAAGCTTAAAAGATCCATCAGATGCCACAAAAGATGCTGTTGCTTGGGGATCCGGAAGTGTAGCAGGTGTTGTTGCATGGTCAGGTTCTACTACAGGTGCAGATAAGACTTTACAAAGAGATCCTGCGAATGAGGACACAAATAATTGTAACACTGATTTCATAATTGGTACTCCAAATCCGGGGGTTGTATATGTTAGTACTCAACCTGACACAGGTTATACCTCATATGAATTTGTATTGCCTGTAATAGGAATAGTAGGTTTAGCTATACTACTTTTAAGAAGAAGAAAAAGGTAAATCCTTTTTTATTTTTTATTTTTTGGACTTTTTATATTAAAAAGACTATTATTCAACAATATGACACTTGCTAATCAAGTCATTTATTTCTCAGAGAAAGAACAAACATTTGATTCTATCATATTATACATGGATTTAGATGCTTTTTTTGCTTCTGTTGAAATAAGAGAGAATCCTGATTTAGCTGATAAACCTCTGGTTGTTGGAGGAAATCCAAAAACAAAGCAAGGTGTCGTTAGTACTTGCAACTATAAAGCAAGAAAATATGGTATTCATTCAGGTATGCCAATATCACAAGCACTAAGATTATGTCCACATCTAACAATGGTTAGAGGGTCATATCAGTTGTATAGTGAAGTTTCAAAGAGTATTATGAATATAGTAAAACATTATTCTTCTACTATGAAAGTAGCAGGTAATGATGAAGCTTATCTCGATTTAACTGAAATAGCATCTGATTATGAAGAAGCAAGAAGACTAGCTGTGGAATTAAAAGATGATATTTTTGCGACAGAACGTTTAACTTGTTCAATTGGTATTGCTCCCACTAGAATACTGGCAAAAATCGCATCTGAAACAGATAAACCTGATGGATTAGTTGTTGTAAAACCTCTAGAGATCACAGAATTTATGAATCCTCTAAAAATTACCATCATACCTGGAGTAGGAAAAAAAAGTGCTGAATCTTTCAGCAGGAAAAAAATTTACACTTGTGGTGATTTAGCCAAGTTGCCATACCAGCTAGTCTACCAGAAATTTGGTAAATATGGACTTAAAACATGGAAACTTGTAAATGGTTTCAATACTGAAAATACTGGAGAAAAATTCTTATCTAGCGAAAGGAAATCAATTAGTGAAGAGAGAACCTTCTTTGATAGATACCAAAAATGGGAAAATATTTGGGTACAAATTGATTCATCCATTGACACTATTATTGCAAGAATGAGAGTTAAAAACATGAGTTTTAAAACTATAACTCTTAAAATTCGTTTTAAAAACTTCGAAACCTATACAAGGTCACATTCTCTATCCAGCTACAATATCACAGAAAAACTTGTTAGGACTGTTGTTCAGAAACTTCTAGAAGAATTTGAAAATAAAAAACCTGAAGATATAAGACTGATAGGGGTCAAAATATCCAATTTAAAAAAAATAGATAATAATCAAAAAACTTTAACACAATTTTTTTAATACCGTTATGTAAGTATTAAAAAAAGGAAAAATCATGTCGACTGAAATTCCTGACTGGTTTGTTTTAAAAGATCCTGGAGATATATCTTTAGATGTTGAAAGTTGGAATAGGTATGCTAACACACGCTTAGACCGTCTTATTTCTGAAGATCTATGGATAATAACTCAACCTTCATGGATGTCTGAAGATGAATGGTTTCAGTCGAAAGTAGAGGAATTTGGAGGACATACTTCACTTAAACTTGCAGTTTCCCAAGATTCAAGATTAACCTCCTGGTTGATAGAGGTAGAGGGGGATCTATTTGAATTTCGTTTTATCAGCAATCCAAGTTTTGAACAAAAAATAAGTGTGTTAAAAGAACTTTATTCTCAAGAAAATGTTAAGTTAATCAGTGAAATTAATAGCATGTTTAGTATAGATATTTTCAGGAGATTCAATATTGCTGAAGTTGATACAAGATCTGTAAAATACGCTAAAAGCAAATATGGAACTAGTGCTACTGACCTTAACAGAAAAATAGCTATTCATTACACAAAAATCCCCTCAATAGTGTCAGCAAAAAGAGTACTTCTTTACAAAGGATGGGGTATTGTAACACTTGCGGACATACGCCTTGCAGTTAAAAGAGAGTTCGAGAAACAGCTGAGAGAGGTTATTGAGAGATCCAAAGAACTTGTTGAACAAGATGAAGGATTAAAAGATGCTATTAAGCCTATATTTGACAGAGTAGAAGAGATTGCAAGATCCACAAGATTATCAATAGATTTCCTAAGTTTAGGTTTAGATGAGGGAGTTGAAATTCTTTCTAAAACTGAATTATTTCCACCATGTATTCAGGAGCTAATTGGAATTCTTAAATCAGAAGGTCATCTGGCTCATTTAGAAAATTGGCAGTTGGGAACTTTTTTAAAAAGAGCTGGCATGACTGTTGAAGAACAACAGAGATTTTGGTATGAAAACTCAATAGATAATATTGGAATATCTTTTGAGGTGTTTAAACAGAGAGTAAGCTATCAGATTCTACATATTTATGGTAAAGTTGGTCGTGAAGTCGATTATAACCCACCAAGTTGTAAAACTTGTCTCAACAATTACTATTGTTACTGGGCACATAAAGAAAGTGCAAAAATTATAGAAGACATAAAAACCCGTTTTGAAGACAAAAAAGGAGAAGTAGTTGAAAAGGCGATAGAAGATATTTCTAAATTATTAAATGGTCAGCAGTATCAAAGAGCATGTGCGAGATATTTCACATTATTAACTGGTTGGACTGTTCGAGGAAATCACATTAATCAGATGATAAGTTTCACCAAACAAGCCTACAAGAGATTCTATGCTAAAAAAGAGGAAGAAAAAGAAAAAAAGGAGAGTAATGAAGATGAGTGAAAAAGTTACATCAGAATTACTGTCTGAATATTATGATAAGAAATTTCCTATAGAGAGTTTCTTGTCTTATCTAGGATTGTCTGATTTTCAAAATAGAGAATTTGGCTTTGTTATTAATGAAAGATTTACGAGAAACATATCTTTTGAAAATACAAAGAAATTAAGAGAGTTTATGGTTTCTAATTCAGTTCAACATTCTTATGTAGGTTCGGTTTATGAAAAACCACCTTCAAGAGAAAATAGAATACATTCAATCAAGTGGAAGTACAGAGAATTTATTTTTGACATAGATATCAATGAATATGATCTAGTAAGATCATGTGATTGTGGTAAATATGATTATTGTAAAAGGTGCTGGCCTTTAGTTCAAGATGCGGTTGTATTTATTGAAGAAACTATGAAAGAAGATTTTGGTTTTAAGGAGATGAAATGGTTTTTTTCAGGTAGAAGAGGAGTACATGGATGGGTAGTGGATAAAGAATCAAAGTTTCTGAACAATGAACAAAGAGTTTCAATTTTGAACTATTTAACCTTCATACATGACGAAACTAGATCTCAATCTATAGAAGAAATTCCTAATGAAGCAAAACCTCTCAGAAACAGAATTTTTTCTCTTTTAGTAAAACCTTACATTGAGCATTCTTTTCTTGTGGATTTGGATAACCCTATCTTACAATGTCAAAGCTGTAAATCAAAATTTAGAGCTTATGAATTAATGGAAGAAGTAACAGGAAGAAAAGCAGAAGGTCTAAGGTTTAGTGCACTAAACAAAAGAATTCAAACTAGCAATATCAAATGCAAATACTGTTCTGGTGAACTAGAAAATATAACAAAATTAGAAGTTGAAGATTTTGGTTTAACAGAACGTATGGCAAAAAAAATAATAACTCAAGTTAATGAAACTACTTCTTTTGATCATAATCAATATAATATTATAATGCCAAATGATTGGAAAGTAAGAAGTAAAATGTCAAATGACATAATCTTGAATAGATACCCTAGAATTGATAGAGCTGTATCCACAGACATTAAAAGAGTAAGTAGAATACCTTATTCAATTCATGGGAATACTGGAAAAATAGTTATTGAAATAAAGGATATTGATAGTTTTTATCCTGATTCTACACCAAATATTTGGGAAGCTTTAATGTAAAAAAAGAAGATTTAAAATTAGAAATCTGCATGTAAATATGGCAATTTTTGTGGAAAGAGTTTCTTTAGTGTTAGTTTATTTTCTTCTGTTAAATTACCCCATTTTTTAAATTTGAAGTCATCCAGATTATAACATCCATAGATTATGGCAGATAATCCTTGTATTGTTAACTCACAGTCACAGTAATCAGTCTCAGTAATTTCTAGAATTCCTTCTTTGCTCTCAAATGAGAATATTTTGTTATTCCAATTACATTGTTCATCTCTGATTTTTATTGAAATAGCTCCTTCTCCAACATGAATTCCAGACATTTGATCAACAATTACAACTCTTCCCATAGGGGAAGGTACCCACTCTCTGCTGACTATTTTCCCCCTAGAACCCCAAAATGTGTCATTAAACCATATTTCTGGAAAATCTCCAGGAAGAACGGGGAGATGAATCTCATTAACTTGGTCAGCATGGTGAGCTAACCATTGCAGTAACAAATATTTGCCTTGAGAATTGTCAAAGTAAAAATGTCTAATTTTAATTTCCTTCCAAAATCCAGTGATTTTATAGGTCATGATTCCTATAACTTCACCACTACTTTTTTTTGCAATAGCAAGCCAGTAAGTAGCTTCATCTTTCATCCTAGCTTGTTCAGTGTCATGTTTTATTCCCATCCCATGGGTTTTAAGCTGAAACTTCTTAATGTAATCAAGATATACATCCATTCCTTCTTTGATGTTGATTCTCTCTACAGTGCCGTCTAGTTCCTCTTTGATTAAAGGAACCAAAGATTGAGGAGAGAAAACAGCTGTTCTTATTTGAGGAAAACTAATATATCCTAATCTTTCATAAAACTCCTCTTTGAAGGGATATAAGGTAGAAAATACTTGTTCTTTTTCTTTCATCTTGTTGAATGAAAGATCCATTAATTTCTTTGCGTATCCCTTTCTTCTAGCTTCAGGATTTGTAACAACTTCTGCGACTCCGCACATTTTTTTAATTGTTCCTCGAACATTCTGCAAAATAGGTTTGAGCATTAATCCTGAAACTGGCTGATCATCCTCATAAATTGCGTAACACAAATCCTCTTTGAAGTAGTGTTTGTTCTTAAGTAATTTTTCAATGTCTCCAGGAGTTGAAAAAAAAGCATAGAAAACCATTTCGAGCAATGGATCTAATTCATCCCCTGATACTTCCTTAATTTCGACATCTTTCATATTAGAAGGCTGGAAAAGACGCTTAAAAGAGTTTTGTAGTCAAGATGATTATTATAGAAAAATTTCCTATTGATACAAAATTTTATTATAATTGGGTTGGTTTTGGGAATTAGAGTAATAATGTCCATATCAAAAGATCAACTCAAAGAGAGATTCAAGAAGGAGAATTACGAAGTTAACCTTTTCAAGGAAAAAGGATTCATCAGAAAGGAATGCCCTCACTGTAAGCACCATTTCTGGACATTAATTACAGACCAAGAAAATTGTGGAGATACCAGATGTTCTGGAGGATATAAGTTCATTGACAAAAAAGGAAAAAACATGGACTTTGATCAAACAATTAGAAGTTTGACAGATTTCTTTGTAAAAAATGGTCATACCGCTATAAAGGATTATCCAGTTGTATCTAGATGGAGAGCTGATATGGACTTTACAATAGCCTCTATAGCTGATTTTCAACCTTGGGTTCTAGAAGGTGTTGTTGATCCTCCAGCAAATCCTCTAGTTGTACCCCAAATGTGTATTAGAACAGGAGGGGAATTCTCAGATATAGATAATATTGGAAAAACAGCTAGACATTTAACTAGTTTTGTTATGTTTGGACAACATTCTTTCAATTCTAAAACACTAACTGATGGATATTGGATGGATAGATGCTTAGATTTGAACTTTCAATATCTAACTGAAGAATTAGGGCTTAAGCCTGAAGAAATATCTTATGTAGAAGACATTTGGGTAGGTGGAGGAAACTTTGGGCCTAACTTGGAAGCTATGGCTTATGGAATTGAAGTTGTGAATAATGTATTTATTGCTTATGGATTCGATAATGGAAAAGTAAAGAATCTTGATATGCAAGTAATAGATGTAGGTTGGGGTTTGGATAGGGTATCGTGGTTCTCCCAAGGAACACCATCAATATATGAAGCAATATTTCCAAAGGCTATCAACTATTTACAAAAAGAAAATGATTACAAACCAGACCATAAATTGCTAGTGGAATACAATATACTTGCAGGTCTTTTAGCAGTGGAAGAAGTCAAAGATTTGAGAGATGAAAGAAGACAAATGGCTAAGAAACTGGGGATGACCTATGATGAAATGCTAAAGGTTCTTGGACCACAAGAAGCAATGTATGCAATTGCAGACCATGCAAGAACACTATCTATGACTATTGCTGACGGAGCAATTCCATCTAATGTAGGTGGTGGATACAACCTAAGAGTTCTTTTGCGAAGAATAGAAGCTCTCAGAGGTTTATTTGGATTACAATTCTCAATTGAGAAACTATTTGATCTTCAAATTGATCAACTATCTGTCTCTTATCCTAGAGTAAGGGTTCATAGAGAGGACATACTCAAGATAGTTGATATAGAACTTAAACGATATGAAGAAACTAAGAAATCAGGGAAAAGAATTGTTAATCAACTAATCCAACAGAAAAAGGAATTTGATTTTAAAACACTCTTAGATTTATATCAAAACAATGGAATTAATCCTTTAATGGTCAAGGAACTAGCTAAAGATAACAAATTAGATGTTGACGTCCCAGACGATTTCTATATTAAAATGGAAGAATATCTTGCACAGCAAAAAGCTAAGCAAAAGGTAGCTAAGGATGAAATCGTTTTAGAATTAGAAGAAGAATATATTACCAAAACTTTATACTATGAAGATGTCTACAAGACGAAGTTTGAAGCTAAAGTAGAATCAGTACTAAAAGGTAAATATCTTGTACTGGACAAAACACTATTCTATCCCACAGGTGGAGGACAGATTCATGACACTGGCACTATAAATGCAGATGGAAAAGAATTTCATGTCACTGATGTTTTCAAAAAAGGAACTACAATCATTCATAAGCTAAAGGAAAAATGTGACCTCAAGAAAGGTCAATCCGTTGAAGGAGAAATCGATGGAAAAAGACGTATGGATATTATGCGTCATCATACAGCTGTTCATGTTGTAAATACTGCAGCAAAAAAAATTCTAGGAGATCATGTTTGGCAAGCAGGCGCAGATAAAACTGAACACAAAGCTCGATTAGATATAACACATTATAACTCTGTAAAGGCAGAAGAATTGCAAAAGATAGAATATCTTGCTAACCAGATAGTATTCGAAAATCGATTAATTTCAAAAACTGATTTAGATAGAGATGAAGCTGAAAGGAATTATGGTTTCCAAATTTATCAAGGTGGTGTTGTTCCAGGAAAAACACTTCACATTGTGTCCATTAATCAATGGGATATAGAAGCATGTGGAGGTACACATCTTGATAGCACTAGTGACATTGGAATCATCAAACTAGTGGGTAGTGATAGAATACAAGATGGAATAGTGAGACTGGAAATTCTTGCAGGTAATCCAGCCTTGAAATACATTCAAGAACAAGAAAATATTCTCAAAGAATCTTCAAATATTCTTAGTGTGGAGCCTAAAATACTTCCTAAAACTGTAAATAGGTTCTTTAAAGAATGGAAAGAGCAGAAGAAAGAAATTGAAAATCTGAATAAAAAAATTGCTGAATTGCAATTTTCTCCTACTCAAATAAAAACTAAGAAAATTAAGGATGTTGATGTTTTAGTCCAAGAAACTACAGGAAACCAAAAAGAGTTAATTGTACAAGCTACTCAAGCAGTCAAGAATTTTGAGAATGGAATAAGTATATTGATTTCTTCAGATAAGAACAAAGTAATTCTAGTTGGAGCAAGAAGCAAAAATTCAGAAGTTGATATTGTTTCAATAATTAAGGAATTGTCAGAACTTGTCGGTGGTTCAGGTGGAGGAAGGGGAGAACTAGCAATTGGTGGAGGACCACAAAAAGAAAAATTAGCCGATTTAATATCAAATGTGGATAGGATTATAGAATTGAAAATAAACTCAAACTAAACAAGAATCTAATACATCTTTCTTCTTATTCCTTGGAGTTAAATTTGATATTTCTTAATCCAGTTGGGGACAAAGATCTTATCTCAACAGGAACAGTAGATGGAGCAATCATTAGTGTTTCACTGGATACCATCTTCAAGGTCGCATGAAGTTCAGCTGAGGTTTTCTTCAGAGATTGTAGAAATTCATTTTTCCTCTCAGGACATGCTGAAATTCTATTTATATTTAGGAAAATTAAGTTTCCTTCTTTAACTTCATCCATAATACGATCAGTTTTAACAATATCAATTAGAGAGTAAAATTTCACTCCAGGAGGTTTTGAAATGATTTGAGCATCTTCTGGCTTAATATTAGAATCTTTTAGAATCTTTCTCTTAATACCCATAGAGTTTAACCCATTTAATGAGAAGTTTACACTTAATAAAATCAGATTAATACAGTAATAACATTAGGGTAATACTAGAAAAAGAAAGAAGTATTAGAACTTCCATGGATCACGAACATAAACAGGTGCCGATGCAGCTCCTCTTTTTACGATTACATTTGCTAATTCTAAAGAGTCTACTATTTCTCGGAATCGATTTCGTAATGTAACAGGAGTTGTTTTTGCTACTTTAGCAACTTGTTGTTGAGTTCTTCTTTCACCAGTTCTGATTCCTGCGATATATATTGCAGCTGCTGCGACACTTAATGGATTCTTACCCATATCGAGTCTTCTTGATTTGCTCTCTTCTAGAATTTTCAACGCTTCATTCTGTGTAGCAGTTGTTAATTCAAGTTCATTACATAACTTTGTGAGTAAAACAGCAGGATCAATGGGTGTTGGTTTAATATGTAATTCCTGAACATATAGTCTGAAACATCGAGCGATAACTTTCTTATCTGCTCTGATATGTTTTTCAATATCTTTAAGTGTGGTCGGATTGTTATATTGACGAGCTGCTATGTATATTGCGGCTGCAACCATAGATTCAATGCTTCTTCCACGAATTAAATCCGCTTTCAAAGCTTTTCTATAAGTAGTAGCTGCTGATACGGCTATCTCATCACTTAACTCAAGTTGACTTACTATTCTTTTCAACTCTCTCAAAGCAATTCTCAGGTTTCGGATTTGGGATCGAGAATCTCTTCTATTAAGCCATCTCAATCTTTTCATCTTTGCCACAACATTTGGATCTAGTTTCTTACCAAAGATATCCATGTTACCAAAACTAATTTGAGATGAAACACCATAATCAGATTTTAGGGGTGATATTGGTGAACCAGTTCTACTCCGAGCAGCTTTTTCTTCTCCTGTAAAAGCTCTCCATTCAGGAGATGTATCAATCAATTTAGAAACCACTAACCCACAATTACTGCAAATAGACTCACCACGTGTGTAGTCTTCAATAATTTCCTCTGAATTACAATTTGGGCAGCGTTCTTCACTCATTCCAGACACTCTAATTGAATATGGACATGAGATTATATAAAGCTAGCTAAATAAAGGACGATAGACGGCCCCTAACACCCAATTTCAAATATGTGACGAATGCTTGATTAAACAACCTATTATGTGTTTAAATAGTTAATGGGTTGTTAATATAGTTGTTTGTCAGCCATTAAAACGAATGTACGTTCCACAGAAAGACATTTTAATCACAGTGAGACTAATTTCTAGATGACGGTTTATTTGTCTGCACATTATAATCTGTCCTGCTTTAGGGGTGTAATTACTAAAGATCACGCTGACAGATATCAACAGATTATAAATTGGTTCGCAAGAGAACCACGGTTTAAAGGAACCATTTCCTTCAATACGCTCTTTCTCCAATCAATAATCTGGGAGAATGAATCTATTGTAAAAGATATTTCCAAACTGTGTCTAGCAGAACAACTAGAACTTTCAGCTTCAATGTTTTCGAATTATGTTCCTTTTTCGTTAGATTTCGAAAATGAGATTCTTGAACACCAAATCAAATATGCGTCTAAAGAACTTAAAGGCATTTATCCTGATAACTATATTAAGGGGTTTTATTCTCCCTTCAGTGTTTTTGATAATCGTAATGTAGGTCATCTTGTTGATGAATCGTACAAGTATATAATAGTAGACTGGAGTATTTTAGATCGAACAATTAATAAGAAACCTATTGGAAATATAGACCCCAGTTTTTCCAAAGTCTTTAAAATAAAAGATAAAGACATCTATGTTCTTCCATCATATAATTTGAGAAGTGTCTATAGACTTTTTCCAGAGTTTTATAAACAATATCTAAGCTCAGGTATTATTGACAGTTTGTCAGAAGCTATCCAAGAAGGAAATAAAATATCGGAGAAAGAAGGTATAGATCTATTCGGCATATTAACTATTGATCTTAATGATCTTAAATTTCCGACCTTTAGATCTGATTTTGATTTTGACAACTATTTCATTGAAAGTAAACAATTACTCAAGCAACCAATGAGTTTTATTAGACCATCAGAAATTATAGAAAAATTCGATATCAAAGAAATCGATTTGAAGTATTCATTGCCCTATGAAATGATATTATCTTCTGAAACTATACCTTCTATAGATATTTCGCCATGTTGTGAGAATCTAACTAGAATAGTAAAAGTGAATTTAAACAGAATCAAAAAGATAGAAAGAGCTGCAAGTTTGCTTAAAAATGTTCAAAAGAGTGCAGTTGAAAATCTACTTAAACATTCTTGGAATTATCTTCTAACAAATTTACATAATACCTATTTTTCACAATTTAATGAACCAATTAAAGGAGTAAACATTCTTGACTTTAGGAATATTTGGAATAGTATAAATCACATTAATTTAGCAGAATTTATTGCAAACTCCTACAAAACAGATAAAATAACCAAAAATGGTTTTCATATTATTGACCCAATTTGTGGAGATATGGTTTATTTCAATAACAAACTTCTATGTAGTTTTCTACATAGGGGGGGAATAATTAATAATCTTGCTAATCTCGAAAACGGAGAGTTTATAGCTTCTTCTCCATCGCTAAATTTGATTGTAAACGCTGTAACTCAAGAACCCAATTATGGATTAATGTTTGATATAGTTTCTAAGAAGTACAGTGGCCAATATAATCTATTCAACGAAGGTTATGTAGCTAGTAGAAAGGAATTAACTAATGGAGTTGAAATCACTTTAAGTACTTATGCAACAAGTGACATAGTTCTGAAGAAAATTTTTACAATCATAAACGATTCTAACAAAATTGACATTAAATACAATTTTCAAAATAGAGGAATAGTTAAAGAAGAATTTACTCTTTTTAGTCTCTCTAAATTTAATATGGGAGATTATATAGTACCAATATTTTCACAAGAGAATCTCGTCTTAGAAAACAAATCAAATTCAAAAGATTATGTGATTCTGGAGATAAATAATGAAAAAACAAACTCAAAGGTAAAGATCACTCTACCTGAAGAAATTAGATATAATAGTAGGAAACGTTTTCGTAATTTAGAATTAACTCTGCGAATGAAATTGCCAATCCTAGAATTACATGAGACAAAAGATTTTGTTTTTAACATAGAGATTGAGAAAAAATAGAATAACGAGAAAGTAAGGATTTTACTTTCGATTTGTTTTATTCTTTTTGTTAATTACATAACCTGCTACTAGGAGAGAAAATAGAATTGATAAAGTTGCAAAAGGAGCTGTTGATGTTGGTGTCTCAACTTCAAGCACAACGTTAAATGTTATGGTTGAATTAAACTGATTTCCAGCCTTATCTTCCGCCATTATAATTACAGTATAATTTCCATCTTCTACATAATTGTGGAACGCAAAATAATCATCAGTAACATTCTGGACTACACCATCATCCCAAAAAATCCAGACTCTGCCTATTCCTGCAAACGCATCAGAATATTCAAAATAAACTTCCACATAACCATCAGTTATTGCTGTGTCATTTAAAGTATAACTAGTGATTTCCAATGTAGGATTTTCGAAGTCAAGATAGATAATTGTAGAAGCTGTGGCATTTACTAATACAGGAGCATCATTAACTCTTGTAATGTTAATTGTAATATGTAATGTAGCGTTATATTCTCCTGTAACTTGGGGATAATAATGAACACTTGTATTTGTATCAACATCCATAATATCAGTGATTGGTGTCCCATCATCAAAATCCATTTCAACACTATAAAGCGACCCTCGAGAAGTATCAATTTCATAGTAAAAAGTTACATTATAGTCGTTTGTGTAGGTGTTATTCACAGGATATAAATCAATCTCTGGAACTGAATCGTAGATGTACACCAATTTCATTATTCCACCCGTTTCATTGTAAAAAGCACCATAATAGAGATTGTACGCTTCATAATGCAAAATATTCCCTTTTGAGAATGAACCAATAGATACAAAGTAATCTCTTATTGTATCGTTGAATCCATTTTCGTTTTCTACTGTATAATTTCGATTAAGTGTTGCTTCGACGTCAGTAAACGGAACTATTTCTGTATCATTATCTAGACCTTGTGTTACAAAATATCTGATTCCATATTTCTCTGTATCTGTTGAATTGTAAGTTGTAATATTAAACTCTAAGTTATCTAAATCGGTTATTTTTCCTTCTTGTAATGTATTTGATTCAAAGTAAAATCCATTGTAAATCATATACACATTTAGCTGAGTTCTGACTTCATTTATACCGCCCCATGTATCCCATCCATATGAATTATTCGCGCTGAAGAAAATTGTTCTATCCGTAAATTCAAAAGTTGTGTTGAAAATAACAGAAGTTGTAGTTGTATTCCCTTCTTGCCAATCCATTTCAATAAATGTTACATCATCATTAAATATACCTAAGGAGACATTAGTTATTGGATCTCTGTACTTCGACAATGCTAAAGTTACTGTATCATTTTCTGTACCCTCATAGATTTCGTAGCGGATCACTATTGTGTTATTTGTTTGATTAGATGGAGTATAATAGATGAAATTGTTTTGTGTCACAGTTGCATTACCAATACTATGAAAAGCAGGAGGTGTTCCTTCTTCTGTAACATAAAGATAATGCCATGGACCTAAATGATTGAAATTTTCTAGTTCTTCATAGGTTCCATTAGTGATATCACCAATCCAAGCATAACCCTTGAATAAGGTTAAATTAGTTAAACTGAAAGTTCCTTCATAATATGAACGGTCAACTAGAGAGTACGAGAAATTCAATGCTAAGCTGATTTCAGGAGTTAGACTTAGATTTGAACCAGAACCTACTATGACTATTCCACTGACACCTATGAAGCGGTCTACGGAATACTCAACTGTTATCAAAGTGAGATTTGGGAAATTGATTCCTTGAAAATCTTCGAGCCCTTCAGCTACTAGGCTTTCTAAAATCGGTTCTGTGGAACTAGCAGCATGCATATTCGGATCGAATGGTCCAAGTCCCAATGAAAGTGTTATCAGTATTATAACTACAAAGGTATATGTCTTTTTATTGTTCATATCTCTTCACTTCAGCCTTGCTTGGTTGTGGTATTTTAAAGCTATTTTTATGCTTTATGTATTATGTTTTTTGTTTTGGTGTCTTTTTCATTCATTTTGATATGTAAATGGGTCAAAGACAACAAATGAAACTGAGCAACCAAAATTTTTAGTGATTTCTAAAAATGAACTTATAGTTTTAAAGCCAGATAAACCCCAGGAAGAATCAATTTTTGCTCCTCTTTCTTGAACCATTGATTTCACACCTTCTATAGCCATAGTTTCAGTTTTATCTAAAGTCTCACCTCTGCTTTCAAAAGCCAACATACATGGGATTTGTTCCCCCTTGATTTTTACAAAGACTTTTGCTAAAGCAATGCATGTTGCATGTTTTTGTCCAACAGATCCTTTAGAGAGAGATTTAACAACATGGATATTTGTACTAAATGGAATCATTATGCATTTATCATCAACGTCTATGAATGTAATTCCTTTCACTCTATCTATTTCAGGTATTATCTCTACAACAGGAGGAATGGAGGACACAGTAATATGATTTTGATAACCTAATCCTGAATTCATGAATGCTTTGTCAATAGCATCTAGTTTAGATGTATCAGATTCACCTATACCGGATGTAAGCCAGAATCTCGTTGGGTTGCTCATTTTTCAATGAAAAAATCTTTGTTGATTATATATAATTGTCGAACGAGCATACATTATACGGAAATCTACCGAATAAATACTTTCACAAAAGCATATATATTAATTTAGATTTTTCTTCTTTACAATCAAATGGTATGGTATATCTCATGGATGAACTGAAAGAGTTTTTCAGAAAAAAGGATATTGAGTTTATTCAATTTCAATTTACAACTATATTTGGAGATTTAAAGTCAGTCGAATTTCCCTCAAATATCTGGGAGGAAATGAAAGATGGAACTGGAGTGGATGGATCTTCCTTAGGATTCTTAAAAACTGAACAGAGCGACATGAAGATAGTTCCTGATCTATCAACTTTAGCTGTTTTTCCCTGGGAACCAAGAATGGCAAGATTCATTTGTGATGTTTATGGGAATGATGGAAAACCCCATCCAACTGATCCTCGGAGTATTTTGAAAAAAGTAATTAAACAAGCTAAAAATTTAGGGTATGAATTTAAGACAAGACCTGAACTTGAATGGTACTTCTTAGATTTAGATCTTGAACCATATGAATCTGGAGAATACATGGATACTCTACCTTATGATGAATTAGGATATCTTCGACGAAGTATTGCAAGCGATATGCAAGAAATGGGTATAGCAGTTAAAACAATTCACCATGAAGTTGGTAATGGTCAACAAGAGATTGAATTTGCCGCTTTAGAGGCGTTAAAACAAGCAGATGACACACAAACTGCGAAAATGATTGTCAAAGCAGATTCTCTTTTTAATGAAATTTTTAGTACTTTCATGCCAAAACCATTTGCTGATCAAGCTGGAAGTGGAATGCACATTCATCAATATCTTACCAAAGATGGAAAGAATATATTTGCAGATGAAGAAAAAGGTATCAGTGATACATTACGCTATTTTGTAGGAGGAATTTTGAAACATGTAGATGCAATGACTGCACTCTTCAATCCAACAACAAATTCTTACAAAAGATTGGTTCCTGGTCATGAAGCTCCTGTTTACAAATCTTGGGGAGTTGCCAATAGAACAGCTTTGATTCGAGTTCCAGGATACGAAAAGAAAGCAAGAATCGAATTTCGTGCAGCAGACGCTGCTTCAAACATCTATCTAGCTACAGCTTTACTTCTAGCTTCAGGTTTGGATGGAATCAAGGATATGACTGAACCAATTCCTTCTACAACTAAAAATATTGAAACTTTATCTATTGAGGAAAGGAAAAATATGGGGATTGTACAATTACCTAGTAGTTTATCTGAAGCTCTGGACTTTCTAGAAAAAAGCACTTTTGTGAAAGAAACCCTTGGTCAAGATATTCTTGATATATTTCTAGCCGTTAAAAGAATAGAATGTAAAGAACATGCTGAAGCTAAAAACAAAGGAGAAGAAGAAGAATGGGAATGGGAGTATGAAACTTATCTTGACAGAACTTAACTAAATGAGCTGTTCTTCTATTTTATCTACTAAATTGTTGTTTTTAATAAGGTAACTTTAATAAGTCATGTAATGCTAAATAGAACTAATTGGCTGGGGTAGTTTCAACTGAGTTATGAACGTGAAGATATTGTCGAATTAGACTTCCAAGAACTGGATCTTCCTACAGTTACTCTATCTAAAACAAGAAAATCACAAATAATTTCACAACTCTATCTGTATAGAGAAATTAACTTAAAATCGTTTTCTGAACAGACTGGCGTTGCCCTCGGAACAATAAAAGACTACATTCAGTTACTCATTCAAGCTCTTATTCTGAGGGGGTACTACAGAAAAGACAGATTTGTTCTAGCATCAGCATACAGGTATCCAAGGGTGAATCCAGGAAGATTAAGTAATCTTAGAAGAAATTTGTTAGGAGTACTAGTAAGCAATAAAAAAATCAATATCCATTTTCTTCGCAAAATTTTGAACATTTCTTCTGAGGAACTAATATCGCATCTTCTATTCCTCACAGTCAGAGGGCTATTCATTGGAATCCTGAAAAATCAAGAGATATTAGTTCAAAAAATATGGATGCCTTTCGAGAAAGTAAAAATCAGTTCTGATGATACATTTATCATAGGAACATGTATGCTTTTGCGAGATGCAGATTTAGGCAAAGTAGCAAAACTAACAGGTTTCACTAGAGATGAAGTATTTAACACAATTACTAAGCTTATGTTATATAAAAAATTGGAAGCTTCATTTGAGGTTTCTGGAGGAATTGTTGGTTCGAGTAAAATTTCTGTAAACGTCAAAAAGTATCTGATTGCTCCTCGTGCTTTACCTATGGAAGCTCTTCAAGGTGATGAAAGATCTGTAGTTGGGTACACTATATTGAAGAAAGAAGCTGATATAGAGGAATTAGCAAAATATATTGACAAAAAAGAAAAAGAAGTAGTCAAAATTATTGCCGTCTTAACTGCAAGAGGTACTTTTCAATTTATTTTTAATGAAAAAAATAAGATAATACCAGTAATCATTCCCGATACACAACCAAATCAAACAATAGAAGAAATGGCGGCTTTATCATTTTTCAATTACGAAGCATTGTTTGGTTTATTATCGACACAAGAGCGAATTCCTCTCAGGAAACTTGCTACTTCAATGAATAGAGAAGTTGACGAAGTCTTAGAAGGTGTAATAAATCTATATCTAGAAGGATTTGTTACTTGTACATTAAAGGGTGTCACAATTCATGTAAATAGCCTCAAAAGGTATAGCAGAACACAAGAAGGAACCCTTGAAAGATGGGAAAAAATTGTACTGGGTATGATAATTGCAAAGACATCTATCACTACTAAAGATATCGAGGACGCATTAGGAATTGACAAAAATCATGCTAAAGAAAGAATGTATGGATTTTATGGAAAGGGTTTAATCAAAGGTAATATCACAGGAAATAAACTTGAACCTGAAGAAATCCCTATATTTCCTCCTTTAGTTCAACTAGATGATCTTCCAATTCATTATCAGGAAATTTTTGGTTACATTATTTCAAACTCTAGAGTTTCATTTAGGAATATAATGAAATTCTGGGAAAAAACACTTGTTGCATCAAAGAACATTGTTTACGAATTAACAGGTTCTGGTTTGATGAATATATCTTCACGTGGAAGTACTGTAACACTAGTTTCAAGCCAAAAATTCCTACCAAATAAACAGTTGAACGAACTAGGTGAAATTTACACTAGAGTTGTAAATGAGATTGAAAAATCAAGAAGAAAAAGGATTAAGATAACAACAACTGCAAATTCTGTTGGAATGGAACCCTTAGATTTGTTCAAGATGTTATGCCAGCTAATTTCCCATGGTTACTACAAAGGAGTTTTAACTTCAGTTTATTTTGAAAGAGTTGGCAAAATATTATTACCAGTGGGCAAAAATTATTGCCTTAATTGTGGACATGTAATAAAATCTTCAACTGAACCCTGTAGTAATTGTGGACTGTTGCATCAAAAATGCATGGTTTGTCAAGGATTAATTAAGAAAGGCGATAATGTGAAGGAATGCCCAACTTGTAACAATGTTGCTCATGATGATCATTTGGAACGATGGATGAAGATAAAACAAGAATGTCCGATATGTAAAACTAGAATTTCGAAAAGAAATCTAAAAAAATATTCAGCATAATGGTTGATTTTGATGGAACTTCATAAAATACAAGACGAAGTATATAATTTTTTAAGAGATAGAGATTGGTTCAAATATTCTCCAAATGATGTTCTCATTCATCTGTACGAGGAATTAAGTGAAATTGGAAAACACCTACTATTCAAATCAAAGTATAAAGAAGAAGTTGGTCATTCAAAGCCAGATGAAGAAGAATTACCAAGGGAATTTGCTCAAGCATTTTCATTGTTCTTGCAACTCTGTATTCTACTAGATGTCGATTTGGAACAAGCATGGAAAAATGAGATAAAAATAATGAGAGAAAGATTTCCAATAGATAAATAAAAATATCAATTAGGGAGAAGTTAGTAAATGAGTGACAAAACAAAGAGGAAATCTCGAACGAAGAAGACTACAAAAAAAATCTTTGTTGATGTTAAAGAGGTATCAAAAAGCTATCAAATGGGTGAGGTAGAGGTTCAAGCTCTAAAGAATGTGTCACTTGTTTTAAGTTTAGGAGAAATAATTTCAATTGTTGGACCTTCAGGAAGCGGTAAAACGACTCTTTTGAATGTTATTGGAGCTTTGGACTATGTTGATTCTGGATCCATTAGCATTAACCGGAAGAAATTAAGTTCAATGAGTGATAAAGAACTAAGCTTTCTTCGAAGAGATACCATAGGGTATATTTTTCAGAATTTTAACTTACTAGAGGAAATTAATGCTGAAAAAAATATTGAAATGCCTTTAATTCTAGCGAAGTTAGAAAAAGAAGATCGCAAAAATAGAGTAGAGGAACTGTTAGAATGTGTTGATCTTATGGAGAGAAGATCACATAATCCTGGTCAACTATCTGGAGGAGAACAGCAAAGAGTTGCAATTGCAAGAGCTTTAGCTAACAACCCAAAATTACTGCTTGCTGATGAACCCACAGGAAATCTAGATTCTATAACAGGAGAAAAAATTCTAAAATTACTCATAAACCTGAGTAAAGATCAAAATAAAACACTAATTTATGTTACTCACGACGTAGAAACAGCCACTTTAGCTGATAGGCAGTTATATATGAGTGATGGCAAAATTGTAAGAGATATTTCCACTAAGTGAGATAAAGAGTGTTCTTTTACAATTAGAAATAACTTTTAAAGCTGTTACTTGACAAAATCATAAAAATAAATTTTATTTGTGAAGAAGCAGAGATTTGAAAGTTAGTGAAAAAAATGGGTTATAAACGCTGGTTTCTGAAACATCTACTAAAAGAGAAATTACTATCCACAATATTGCTAGCATTTCTCTTAGTATTTATTGGAACAGTCTCTATAACTCCATTATTTATAGGGAATATTTTTAATGAACTAGCTAGTGAAAATAGCTCATTTAAAGCAATAGTGGGTATTGCTTTATTTATCGCAGGAGCGGGAGTAATCAGAGCAGTCGCAGATTTTACACAAAGTTATGCAAATGAGGTTTTAGCTCATAAAATTACCAAAAATGTTACTGAAGAATTCTATGAAAATATGCTTGAAAAGAGTCAAGAATTTCACGATAGAATTAGAATAGGCGATGTGATGGCAAGAGCTACATACGATACACGTCAAATGAACATTTTCATTTCTCCTGGAATAAAATTTCTATTTGAAGCATCTTTTACACTACTCTTTTCGGTTTCTCTAATGATTTGGATCAGTCCAAAATTAACACTTCTTATAGTAGCAGCTCTGCCTTTCTATGTCATAGCAATTTATGATTATAATAAAAAATTGCGTCCAATTTCTAAAGCTCAAATAGAACAGAACAGTCTTTTGAATGCCAGATTACAAGAAAGTGTTACAGGAATCAGAGTGATACGAGCTTTTGTGAAAGAAGAGAAAGAGATAAATGAATTTGATAATGAAACAGATAAATTACGAGACATAAATACTCGAAGAGGAATTCTTAGTGCTCGTTATTATGCAGTTGTGATAACAGTGTTAATTATCTCTTTCAGTTTCTTATGGGGGTCATATGAAGTAATTAATGGAGATTTAGCTCTTGGTAGTTTGATTACCTATGTCTTTCTAATGATGACTTTGATGATGCCTACTTGGCAATTTGGTTGGGCGATTACACAATTTCAAATAGGAATGGCAGCTGCAAAAAGAATTTTTGAAATGAAAGAGAGAGAGGAGTACGTCCCAGAATCTTTGTCACCGATAGAATGGCAAAGTAAACAAGGAACAATCAGTTTCATGAATGTCTCGTTCTCTTATAATGGAGGAAGTAGTAGAAAAAAAGCGCTGAGTAATATTACCCTAGAAGTTCCTGGAGGATCCACTGTAGCAATCATCGGTAATCCAGGATCAGGTAAATCCACTCTAATAAAATTAATAATGAGACTTTATGATCCCACACAAGGGATTATATTCATTGATGGAGTTAATATTAAGGACATGCGTCTATCCAACCTCAGAGATCACATAGGTGTTATTGAACAGGAAGTATTTCTGTTCAGCAAATCAATTGGGGACAATATATCATATGGAAAACCAAATGCAACAAAGGGAGAGATAGAAGAAGTTTCTGAATTAGCACAAGCTCACGAATTCATAATGAGTTTTGAAAAAGGATATAATACAATTATCGGAGAGAGAGGAGTTACTCTTTCGGGGGGACAAAAACAAAGAATTGCAATTGCTAGAGCTTTACTAGTTGATCCTTCAATTTTAATTCTTGATGATGCAAGCAGTGCCATAGATGCAGAAACGGAAAGAAAAATCCAAACAGCAATAGCCAATGTATTAAAAAATCGAACTACGTTTATTATCACACACAGGTTAGCCACAATTAAGCATGCTGACCTAATCATAGTTTTGAGAAATGGTTTACTTAAGGACAGCGGATCCCACGATGAACTTATTCTAAGAAATATTGATTACAGAAGATTGTTTGAAAGGTTTTCTGAGCTTCCACCAATGACAACAATGGAGGAGAACTAGTATGTCAGAAGAAGATGAATTCAAGAAATCATATGATAGACAATATGGTGATATTGAACTATTAAAACGATTTTGGAGATATCTGAAAGTATACAAAAAATATCTTCTCTTTATAATATTAGGTATTTTAGCAACAGCTATTGTTACTATCCTCCCCCCTTCTATGGTTCAAAGTGCTTTTGAAGCTTTGGCAGATAGATCTAACCCTTTCCCCCAAGCAATCGATTTTATGCCAACATCACTTTTCTTATGGAAATTTCAAATAAACTTGTGGAGAGCTGTTTACCCTTATGCAATTGGATATGTACTTCTATCATTATTCTTATGGTTGGCCCAAGTACTACTAGGGATCGTTGTAACCATTGTATCACAAAGGATAATCAAACGTATTCAAATGGAAACCTATGAGAGTTTACAAAAACATGATTTGAGGTATTTTGACACACAGTCAACAGGTCAAATAATGAGTAGAATAACAAATGATTCCCAAGAACTGAACGATATGATCAACGTTGTTTCACAATTTGTAGCTAATTTCTTCATATTATTTGCAGTCATGATCTGGATGTTCGTTGTAAATTGGAGACTGACATTTATAACACTTGGAATGGCTCCTTTTGTCTTTATTGTTGCTTTTTTCTTCAGAAGAATAACAAGATTAACCACTGGAAAATGGAGAGCAGCAATTGGAGAGGTAAATGCTTCTTTCCAAGAGAGTATAGCTGGGATTTCAGTAGCTAAAGCTTTTGGGAGAGAAGAAAAATCAAAAGAAGAATTTGAAGTAATAAATCAAGCAACATTCTTTCATGCTAAGAAGAGGGCGTTTGCTGTGATGGGAATATGGCCTTTAATGGATGGTATAAGTACTATTGGTGTGTTTGGAATTACTCTTTATGGTGGTTGGTTATTTTTTGGAAATTTGGCTTCATCAGGTGTTATTTTATTGTTCCTCCTACTTCTCAATAGATTCTTATATCCCCTTGTTCGGGTTGCTTCTCAGTTTTCAGTAATCCAAAGTGGTTTCGCAGCTATGGAACGTATCTATAGTATAATTGATGCTAAAAAGGAAATCACTAATCCAGCTAATCCTGTCAGTAAAGAGTTGCAAGGACAAATCACTTTCGAGGGTGTTCATCATCAATATGTTCAAGGAGAACGTGTATTGAAAGATATCAATCTTAAGATCCAACCTGGAGAATCTATCGCTGTGGTTGGTCATACAGGAGCTGGAAAGACAACCATTGCTTCCTTGTTGATGAGATTTTATGATATCTCCAAAGGTTCCATTAAAATTGATGGAGTTGACATTCGAGATTATGACTTAGATAATTTAAGATCACAGATAGGATTGGTAAGTCAAGACGTTTTTCTATTTAGTGGAACTGTTCTAGATAATGTTAGATATGGAAATCCTGAAGCAAGTTTATCACAAGTTCAAGAAGTTATCAACATAGTTTCAGCTCAAGAATTCATTGACGCGTTACCTGATGGTTTAGAGACTGAATTAGGAGAACGCGGTAAGGGTCTTTCAGCAGGACAGCGTCAAATGGTTTCATTTGCTAGAACATTATTAACCAATCCTAAGATATTAATTTTAGATGAAGCAACAGC